>JAIXYF010000433.1 GCA_027490345.1 Novosphingobium sp. | reverse complement strand
GCCCGCAGCGGCAGTGCGCGCATCCGGTAGGACGCGGCAAGGCTCGGCACGACAAATCCCAGCCAGATGACCACCGCACTGCCGATGGTCATCGTCCACACGCTGCCCTTGGGCGGCGCAAGGATCAGCGCACCGGCCAGAATCGAACAGAGCCACGCCTGCGCCGCGAAGGCAAAGGCAAGGCTCCAGCGCCAGCCCCGTTCGCCGATCAAGCGCCGCCCAAGTGCCGCCTGCCACACCAGCCCGAGCATCAACCCCAGCGTCGTCGCCGCCAAAATCGCACCGCCATTGAGGACGATATAGATCATCAGGCTTCGTCTGTGCCCGCAAACGGCGAGAAGTCGATATCGGTATCGTAGACGTCGACGCCTTCCTGCCGCTTGAGGAAGCCAACCACGGCATAGGTCACCGGGGTCAGTAGGATCTCCCAAACCACTTTCAGCGCCCAGTTGGTGATCATCACGTGGATCACGTCCGCCGTTTCCCAAGTGCCCAGAAAAGCGATGGGATAGAACAACGCGCTGTCTACCGCCTGCCCGAAGATCGTGGAGCCCCAGGTGCGGGTGAACAGATATTTGCCGCCCGTCCACACTTTCATCCGCGCAAGCACGAAGGAATTGACGAACTCGCCCGCCCAGAACGCCACGACCGAGGCGATCACGATCCGCCACGTGCTACCGAACACCGAATCATAGGTCGTCTGGCACACCGCGCCCGCCGATGTCTTCGCCACGATTTCGGTAAAGCGCGGGTCGGCGCTGGAGGCGCAGCCCCAGCCTTCCGATGGCGGCATGGCCACCACCACAAAGCTCATGAACGCCATGAACAGCAGCGCGAAGAAGCCCACCCACACGCAGCGCCGCGCATGGGCATAGCCGTAGACTTCGGTCAGCACGTCGCCCAGCACGTAGGACACCGGGAAAAACAGGATGCCTGCCCCGAAGGTGTAGCCCCCCATCGTCGCCAGCTTGGCCGCGCCGATCAGGTTCGATAGCAGCAGGATCGCCACGAACGCGGCCATCAAATAATCAAAATAGCGAAAGTGGCGGCGCGCCCCGGCGCTGCCTTCGATGCGGGCGATGCGAGTGGTGTTCATGGCCCAAAGTGCTAACGTGATTTGCACACGCCGGAAAGCGGCCTTATGAGGCACGCAGAGTGTGCGCCCTTAGCTCAGCTGGATAGAGCACCGGCCTTCTAAGCCGGTGGCCGCAGGTTCGAATCCTGCAGGGCGCGCCAACCCTTCACGCGGGAAGTGGCACTGCCCACCCGGCCCCTCCCCGCGCTGGCACGTTGCCCGCGCATTGCGCCAACGTCATTTTCGGGACTAGAGCCACGGTCATGAAGCAGAGTACGCGCATCATCGCAGGGTCTGCCGCGCTGCTGATCGCTGCTGGCGGCTGGTGGTGGATGAACCCGCAGCAGGCCGGTGCGCCCGCCGCACAAGACGCGCCCGCCCAGGCCGCCGCCGCCGGGGGCCTCATTCCCCTGTCTGCCCAGCAAATGCAGGCGCTGGGCATCTCGCTGGTGGCAGCAAGTCAAGCGCAGACCATGCCCGTGGCCGATCTGCCCGCGCAGATCGAGCCCCGGCCCAATGCCCGCGTGGCCGTCGCCGCGCAGTTTCCCGGCGTCATCACGCGGGTGTTTGTGGTCAATGGGCAGGATGTGACCGCGGGCCAGCCGCTGGCCATAGTCGCCAGCCGCGACATGATCGGCCTGACTGCCGAACTGGCCCGCGCCCGCGCCCGGCAGAGCGTGGCGCGTGCGCAGGCCAGCCGCCTCGGCCAGCTCGCGCGCGAAGGCATCATTGCCCCCGCCCGCGCCGATGAAGCCGCCTCGCTCGCCCGGCAAAGCGATATCGACGTGAGCGAGCAAGCCCGTCTGATCGCGCTCGTCCCCGGCGGACGGGCGGGCGGCGCGGGCTACACGCTCAGCGCGCCGATCAGCGGCCGGATCAGCGCGATGACTGCCGAGGTTGGCAAGGCGCTCGATCCCGCCATGGCGCCCTTCGTGATCGATGGCGGCGGGCCGCTGCAAGTCACCGCCCAGCTGCCCGAACGGCTGATCGGCGCAGTGAAGCCCGGCATGATGGTGCGCATCGGCACGATTTCGGGAACCGTCACGGCTGTGGGCCAGTCGCTCGATCCGGCCACGCGCTCGGCCACCGTCACCGCCGCGATCCCGGCTGGCAGCGCGATTGCAGGCAGCGCGGCGGCCATCGGCATCGAAGGCCCTGCCCCGGCCGGCGCGGTGCGCATCCCGGCCGCTGCGCTCGCCGATGTGAACGGCGGCAAGGCGGTGTTCGTGGCCGCGCGCGGCGGCGTGCGCCTGCGCCCCGTCGCGGTCGCAGGCCAATCGGGCGATAGCGCGGTCATCGCGCGCGGCCTTGCGCTGGGCGAACGCGTGGTCGCCAGCGGCGTGAGCGAGCTTGCCACGCTCGCCGGCGCGAACTGACCGCGGAAAAGGGCGCGGGCATGCTTCGCCATCTTCTGGAAAAAGCACTGGCCTTTCGCGTGCTTGTCCTTGCCGCCGCGCTTGTGGTGGCGGGGATCGGCGGGTGGACGTTCCTCAACCTGCCCATTGACGCTTATCCCGATATCGCGCCAACCCAGGTGAAAATCATCCTCAAGGCCCCGGGGATGACGCCGGACGAAGTGGAAACGCGCATTCTTGCGCCGATCGAGCAGGACATGCTGGGCCTGCCGCGGCAAGCCGTGCTGCGCGCCACCGCCAAATATGCCATCGCCGATATCACGATCGATTTTCTGGATGGCACCGATATCTACTGGGCGCGCCAGCAGGTGAGCGAGCGGCTTGCCGGGGTCATGGGCGATCTGCCCGGCGGAGTGAGTGGCGGCCTCGCGCCGATTTCCACCCCGCTGTCCGAACTCTTCATGTTCACCATCGATGGGCCGCAAAGCCTGGAGGCGCGGCGCACCGTGCTCGATTGGACGATCCGCCCCGCGCTGCGCACCGTGCCCGGCGT
>JAIXYF010000365.1 GCA_027490345.1 Novosphingobium sp. | reverse complement strand
GCCTGGTGGCGTGGGCGCTCACCATCACCGATCTTGATCCGATCAAGCTCGGCCTGCTGTTCGAACGCTTCCTCAATCCCGAACGCGTTTCCATGCCGGACTTCGATATCGATTTCTGCGAAACCCGGCGCGGCGAAGTGATCCGCTATGTTCAGAGGAAGTACGGCGACGATCACGTTGCGCAGATCATCACCTTCGGCAAGCTGAAGGCCCGCGCGGTGCTGCGCGATACCGGGCGCATCCTGCAAATGAGCTACGGGCAGGTCGACCGCCTCTGCAAGATGGTGCCCAACCATCCGACCGACCCCTGGCCGCTGCCTCGCGCACTGAACGGCATCGCTGACTTGAAGCGCGAATACGACCGCGATCCCGAAGTGCGCCGCCTGATCGATCTGGCGATGCAGCTGGAAGGCCTGCCGCGCAACAGCTCGACCCACGCAGCGGGCGTGGTGATCGGGGATAGGCCGCTGGCGCAGCTCGTGCCGCTGTATCGCGATCCTCGGTCCGACATGCCGGTCACGCAGTTCGACATGAAGTTCGTCGAGGAAGCGGGCCTCGTGAAGTTCGACTTCCTCGGCCTGAAGACGCTTTCGGTCCTGCGCAAGGCGGTCGATCTGATGGCCCGGCGCGGCATCCAGATCGATCTGGATCGCCTCGCGTGGGATGATGCGGCGGTCTACAAGCTGCTGCAATCGGGCGACACGGTCGGCGTGTTCCAGCTGGAATCCGAAGGCATGCGCCGCACGCTGGCAGCAGTGAAGCCCACCAATTTCGGTGACATCATCGCGCTCGTTTCGCTCTACCGCCCGGGCCCGATGGACAATATTCCGCTGTTCGGCCGCCGCAAGAACGGGCTGGAGGAGATCGAATACCCGCACGAGAAGCTCTCGGTGATCCTGGCGGAAACGTACGGGATCTTTGTCTATCAGGAACAGGTGATGCAGGCCGCGCAGATCCTCGCGGGCTATTCGCTGGGCGATGCTGACCTTCTGCGCCGCGCGATGGGCAAAAAAGACCAGAAGGAAATGGACGCCCAGCGCCAGCGCTTCGCCGATGGCTGCAAGGAGGTTTCGGGGATCGACGCCAAGAAGGCCAACGAGCTGTTCGACTTGATCGACAAGTTCGCGGGCTACGGCTTCAACAAGTCCCACGCCGCCGCCTACGCGCTGCTCGCCTATCAGACCGCATGGCTGAAAACGCACTACCCGCACGAATTCTATGCCGCCTCGATGTGCTTCGACATGCACCAATCGGAAAAGCTGGCGGTGTTCGTCGATGACATGCGCCGCGCAGGGCTGGCGCTCCACGGGCCGGATATCAACCGGTCGGAGGCCGAGTTCACGGTGGAGCGCACCGGGGAAGGCTATGCCGTGCGCTATGCGCTGGCGGGGCTGCGCAATGTCGGCGAAAAGGCCATGGACGCCATCGTGGCCGAGCGTGAGGCCTCGGGGCCTTATGCCAGCCTTGATGATCTGTTCCGCCGTCTGCCTGCGGGCGCGATGAACCGGCGCGGGCTGGAGGCGCTCGCGGCAGCCGGGGCGTTCGATGCGCTGGAGCCCAACCGCGCGCAGATCGTGGCCAATGCCGAATTGCTGATGGCAGTGGCCGATGAAGCCGTGCGCGCGCGCACCTCCGGGCAGGCGGGCCTGTTTGGCGGCGATGATCATGCCGTGCCCGCCACGCGCCTTGCCGAAACGCCGCCGTGGTCACGCGCCGATCAGATGGCGGCGGAGCGCGATACCTTCGGCTTCTATTTCGCAGCCCACCCCGTCACCGAATACCGCGCAGTTGCCTCAGCCAATGGCGCGCGCACCTATGGCAGCCTGATCAGCGGCGAGGGAGACGCTGCGGGGGGCCGCAGCGGCGCAGTGATGGCCGCGCTGGTCGAGAACGTGAACCGGCGCAAGACCAAGAAGGGCAATGATTTCATTGCCGCAGACTTCTCGGACAGCACCGGCCAGTTCTCCGCCTCGTGCTTTGAGGAAGCGCTCGTCGAACCCTTCCAGCAATGGGCGCGAGAGGGGACGTGCGTGCTGCTCACGGTGGAGCTGGACCGCCCGAACCCTGACGAGCCGCCGCGCATCACTGTGCGCGGGGCGCGGCCCTTGGCCTCGGTCAGCAGCGCGGCGCGGATGCTGCTCAAGCTCGATGTGACGAAGCCCGAGGCCATGTCGCAGCTCGCGCTGCTGCTGCCGCGCGGTGAGGGGGCACGCGGCGAAGTGATCGCGCGGCTGCGCACGGGCAGCGCGCGCGAACCGGTCCTGCGGCTCGGCGCAGACTTTGCGCTTGATTCCGATGTAATCGAGCGATTGATTCCGGTCGAAGGGCTTGCCAATGTGGCGCTGACGGCAAGACCGGACCGGCACTTGCGGCTGGTTGAATAGAACAACACGATCAAGGGGAGTTTGGGATGCAGCTGGGTGCCATGCAGGATTGGTCGCTGCGCGTGACGCGCTTCATCGATCATGCCGCGCGCGAACATGGGAGCCGCGAAATCGTCTCGCGCTGGGCCGATGGCAGCGAGACCCGCACCACCTGGGCTGGCATCCGCCACGATGCCATGCGCATGGCGCAAAAGCTGGCGAAGCTGGGGATCAAGCCGGGTGACCGCGTCGCGACGCTGGCGATGAACCATAGCCGCCATCTCGTCACGTGGTACGGCGCAGTCGGTGTCGGCGGCGTGCTCCACACGATCAATCCGCGCCTGTTCGATGATCAGCTGGACTATATCGCGAATCATGCCGAAGACCGCGTGCTGCTGTTTGATGCCGCCTTTGCCCCGCTGGTCGAACGCATGAAGCCGCGCTGGACGACGATCGAGCATTACATCTGCTTTGATAGCAGCGGCCCTGCGGAACATTTCGAGGACTGGATCGCCAGCGAGGACGGGCAAGGCGAATGGGCGGACGGCGACGAGCGCGATCCGTGCATGCTGTGCTACACCAGCGGCACCACCGGCAATCCCAAGGGCGTGCTTTACGAGCACCGCTCGACCGTGCTCCATGCGATGACTGCGCTCACGCCGCAGGTCTTCGGCATGGATTGCCGCAGCGTGGCGCTGCCGATCGTGCCGATGTTCCATGCCGCCAGCTGGGGCCTGCCCTGGGCGGGCGCGGCAGCGGGCGCGAAGTTCGTCTATAGCGCGGTGAACGAACCCGCCGTGCTGCACGAATTGATGGAGCGCGAGAAAGTCACCACGTCCGCCGGCGTACCGACCGTCTGGCTTGGCCTGCTTCAGTATATCGATGCCAATGCCAAGGCTATTCCAGCTGCGCTGCACACGGTCGTCTGCGGCGGCTCGGCCATGCCGCGCTCCATGATCGAACGTTTCATGAAGCAGGGCCTGCGTGTAGCCCACGCCTGGGGGATGACGGAAACCTCGCCGATCGGCACCACCGGCACCGAAACCTCGGACTGGGATGATCTTTCGTTCGACGAGCAGGTCTCGATCAAGGCGATGCAGGGCCGCGTTCCGTTCGGCGTCGAGCTGCGCTGCGTGGACCTTGGCGACTATTCCAAAGTCCTGCCGCGCGATGGCAAGACCTCGGGCGCGCTGCAGGTTCGGGGCCCGTGGGTCGTGGGCCGCTACTTCAAGGGCGAAGCGCCCGCGACCGATGCCGACAACTGGTTCGATACCGGCGACGTTGCGGTGATCCACTCTGATGGCACCCTGCAGCTGACCGACCGCACCAAGGACGTGATCAAGTC
>JAIXYF010000142.1 GCA_027490345.1 Novosphingobium sp. | reverse complement strand
GATAATCTTGCGACGGTCAAGCTTGGCACGTCGGGCGATGAAGCGCGCCGCCTGCTGCACCAGCGCCGGATCGAGAAGCTGCTGGTGGTGGACGATGCCTTCCGCTGCATCGGGCTGATCACGGTGAAGGACATCGAAAAAGCCGTCACCTACCCGAACGCGACCAAGGATGCGGGCGGACGCCTGCGCGTCGCGGCGGCCAGCACGGTCGGCGAAAAGGGCCTCGAGCGCACCCGCGCACTGGTCGATGCCGAATGCGATGTGATCATCATCGATACGGCGCACGGCCACAACCGCGATGTGGCGCGCGCGGTCGAGGCGGTGAAGGCGCTGTCGAACACCGTGCAGGTCATTGCGGGCAATGTCGCCACGGCAGAAGCGACGCGCGCGCTGATCGATGCGGGCGCGGATGGGATCAAGATCGGCATCGGACCGGGCTCGATCTGCACCACGCGCATTGTCGCCGGGGTCGGCGTGCCGCAGCTGACAGCGGTGCTCGAATGCGCGGCGGAAGCGGCGAAATCGGGCGTGCCGGTGATTGCCGATGGCGGCCTGCGCACTTCGGGCGATGCGGCCAAGGCGCTGGCTGCGGGCGCGAGCACGATCATGGTCGGCTCGATGCTGGCCGGCACCGAAGAAGCGCCGGGCGAGACGTTCCTTTATCAGGGCCGCGCTTATAAATCCTATCGCGGCATGGGCTCTGTCGGCGCGATGGCGCGCGGCTCGGCAGACCGCTATTTCCAGCAGGACATCAAGGATTCGATGAAGCTGGTGCCCGAAGGCATCGAAGGCCAGGTGCCCTACAAGGGTCCGGCCCGTGATGTCGTTCATCAGCTCGTCGGCGGGATCAAGGCCGCCATGGGCTATACCGGCAGCCGCACGCTGGAAGAACTGCGCGATAATGCGCGATTCGGGCGGATTACCAATGCGGGCCTGCGCGAAAGCCATGTCCACGATGTGGCGATCACGCGTGAGGCGCCGAATTATCCCTCGCGCTGATCGGCGAGCGAGGGGCTTGCCATGACCCCGGCCGCGCGGGTGCAAGCGGCGATCGACGTGTTGGACGCGGTGATTGCGGCGGCGCGCCGCGAAGGCGCCTCGGCGGAGCGCGTAGCCGCCGAGTGGCTGCGGACGCGCCGCTTCATCGGCTCGAAAGATCGCCGCGCGATTCGCGATCTGGCGTGGAGTGCGATCCGCCTGTGCGGTGAAGTGCCCGAAACCGGGCGCGCGGCGATGCTGGCCATGGCCGCATGCGATCCGGCGCTGGCCGGGCTGTTCGATGGCTCGACTTATGGCCCGGCGCCGATCTGCGAGGGCGAGCCGGTGGCAAGCGCTGGCCTTGCCCCGGCCTGGCTTGAAGAGCGGCTGCTGGCCTCGGGCATCACCCGCGAACAAGGGGGGGCGCTGCTCGGCCGCGCGCCGCTCGATCTGCGCGCCAATCGCCTGAAAACCACGCGCGATGCGCTGCGCGCCGCGCTGCCCGTTATGGCTGAGTTGACGCAAGCGGACGATGCCTTGCGCCTGCCCGGCGGCACGCCGGTGGAGACGTGGCCCGCCTTTGCCGAGGGGCTGTTCGAAGTGCAGGATACGGGCAGCCAACTGACCTGCAGCGCACTTGAGGTTCGCCCCGGCGAGGCGGTGGTCGATTTGTGTGCCGGGGCTGGCGGCAAGACGTTGGCGCTCGCCGCAGCGATGCAAGGGGAGGGCCAGCTTCTGGCCTGCGATATCGACCGGGCGCGCCTCTCGCGTCTGGCTCCTCGCGCGGTGCGCGCCGGAGCGGACGTGGAAACCCGCTTGCTTGATCCTGGCCGCGAGGCGGACGCGCTGGCCGATTGGCAGGGCCGGGCCGATGCGGTCATGGTCGATGCGCCGTGTTCGGGCACTGGCACATGGCGGCGCGGCCCCGAAGCGCGTTGGCGCCTCACACCGCAAGGGCTGGCGCGCTATGCCCGGATGCAGGCCGAAGTGCTGCGCATCGGCGCCGGTCTGGTCCGTCCCGGCGGGCGGCTGACGTATGTCGTGTGTTCGCTGCTGGATGCCGAGGGGCCGGATGTGGTCGCCGCGTTTCTGGTCGCAAACCCGGGGTGGCAGGCGGGCGGGCAGAATGTGGGCGGGCAGCAGTTGGGGGTAGGCACCGCGCACGGCGCGGGCCTGCGGCTTACCCCGTGGGACGACTCGACGGACGGGTTTTTCTTCGCAACACTTGTTCGGCTATGTTAGGCAACAGGATCATGGACGCCGGCGAACCACGCGCGCCGCATGGCCGGCTCTGGGAGTTGTTGATGCGCTACACGCCTGCTGCGTTTGCCTTGTCCCTGCTCGTTGCCGTCACCGGAAGCGCGGGAAGTGCCGGAGTTTCTGTGCCGATCGATCCGCGCGCCGGGGCGCTCGTCGAAACCGGCCGCAGCCTGCTCACACAGGGCAATATCGATGGCGCGACGGACAATTTCGAGGCGGCACTTGCGGTCGATCCCGGCAATCCGGCGACCTATTTGGCGCTCGGCGATGCGGCTCGTGCCGCCGGGATGCAGGGCAAGGCGATCCATTATTACCGCGATGCGCTGGAGCGCGATCCTAACAACCTCGCCGCGCTGGCGGGTGAGGGCGGGGCGATGGCTGAAAAGGGGGCGCTCGACAAGGCGAAGGGCAATCTCGCCCGGCTCGAAGGGCTTTGCGGGCGCAACTGCCCCGAAGCGCAGAAGCTGGCCGCGATCATCGCCAAGGGCCCGCCCGCGCGCATAGTCTCAGCCGATGCGGTGAAGCCGGCGCCCGAGGTCGAGGCCAACTGAGGCCCTGCTGGTTCAGATCAGGTCGCGGAATTCCTCGACCACCTGGCGGTAAACGCGCTTTTTGAACGGCACGATCAGCTCGGCGAGCTGATCGGGATCGACCCATTGCCAGGCGGCAAATTCGGGGTGGCTGTGGGCGTCGAGCCGGATCTGTTTGTCTGCGCCGTTGAAGCGGATCAACAGCCAGCGCTGCCGCTGCCCGCGATACCGCCCTCCCCAGAGCTTGCCGGTGAGGTGGTCGGGCAGATCATAGAGGTATTCCTCGCGGCTTTCGGCAAGGATCGTGACGAGGTCTGCGGTAACGCCGGTTTCTTCTTCCAATTCGCGCAAGCCGGCGGGATGCAGCTCCTCGTCATCGTCGATCCCGCCTTGCGGCATCTGCCAGGCATCCCCTTCCGTCTTGTCCGTCACCCTCCGGTCGAGCCGTTGGCCGACGAACACGCGGCCCTCGGCATTGACCAGCATGATGCCGACGCAGGGACGATAGGGAAGCCCGGCAGGATCGATGCCCATCAGCCGCGGCTCAGCAGCAGGCGCACAGCGG
>JAIXYF010000481.1 GCA_027490345.1 Novosphingobium sp. | reverse complement strand
GTTCCACGCCGCCGCCGGGGCGACAGCGGCGCAAGATGCCAGCGACCGCGTTGTCTACAACACCACCACAGGCATGCTCTATTACGATGCCGATGGCCTTGGCGGCGCAGGCGCAGTGGCCATCGCCACGCTGGGCAACACCACGCACCCGGCGCTGGCGTTTACCGATATCCTGATGATGGCCTGATCGGGGTCCGGAGGGTCAGCTCACTGGAGCGCCAGACGGCAGCAATCCGCTCGACGGACTCGCCACTGGCCGGCTGAGTAGCCCCTGGTTTTCTAGACGCTTTCCGCTTTCAAAATCTGCTGCCGTTCGAACTCGACGGGCGACAGCATCCCGTTCCTGACCTGCGTACGCACCGGGCTATAGAACATCTCGACGTAATCGAACACATCCTGCCGGCCTTCGTCGCGGGTTTTGTAGGTTCGGCGCCGGATGCGCTCACGCTTGAGCGACGAGAAGAAGCTCTCGGCAACAGCGTTGTCATGGCAATTGCCGCGTCGGCTCATCGAGTGCTCACGATTGTGAGCGCGGATACCGGATACCCCCGTTCGGTGATCTGGGCCACCGCATCGCGCTTGAACTCATCGCTGAAATTGGCATTCCCCATAGTCGCCTCCTGTCCTCAAAATTAGGATCGAAGGCGTCCAAAAATCTAGGGGCTACTTAGATTTAAACACGAAATAACATGCAAATTTCCATAATCGATCAGCACAGTACAGCTGACGAAGATCTACACAAAAATTTTGGCTTCCCGATTGATTAGGTTATCTTACATACTTCGCACTCAAGACACCGTGAACCGTCATCCAGGGAGGCAATACAAGAGGCCCAACCGGCTTCGGCAATCAGCCGATCATCGGTGGCCATACTGCGGCAGCCGACAGGGCGGAAAACGCAGGCGCACTAGGCCCGCCTCGCCCCACCCGAACATCGCACTTCGCCGCTTTATGTATCTGATTTTATGTTCTTAAATCGGCGCCTCAATGTTAAGCAAGCCAGCAGAGTTAGTCTGCGGGTTGAGAGACATTCCAACGCCACGACGGCACGCCCCAAGGCAATTTCGCCATCCGCGTCGCGCAAGATCGTGTGACTGGAAAAGTGCGCCAGGACCGCATAGATCAATTGGTTAACGCGCTTTCACTCGATTTTTACGCCGATCTGCGTAACTCCGATCATCGTAAATATCAACTTCACGATGGGTAATTTGGCAAAAATCAAGGCAGGTCTTGGAGCTCATTTATGAATTTGGTCGATACTCGCGCTGGCGATATGGCATCTTTATTTGGTGTGTTTGCGATGAGCGTCGCATTCACAAATACAATGGCATGTGCGCGGGAGCTTGCCGAGCCTTCACAGGGCGATCTGACAGCAGTCGCGAGGCAAGCTCCAACCGCTTTGCTGAAAAACGAATGGAGCGTCGATCGATCATCGCAAACTGCCGTCATTCGTGCAAACAACTCGCCCTCAGGTATCTTCGCAGGGGTCCAGTGCGATCAATTCGATCCGCGTGGACGGCGCTTGATCCTCGGTGCTGTTCGTTCGGTCGATCGCGATGGTTTGATCCAGGAGATGCTCAAGCCTCAGTCATCCAAGCTCTCGGTGACGGTCGACACGGATTCAGCATACTCGCGATTTGTCTCGTTTGCAGAGGACCGGGGCATGATCAACTTGGGTATGAAGGCTGATTATGCTGCTGCATATCTCAGCTCCGAACAATATGAGCTCATCAAGAAGGCTCGGGTATTCACGATATCCGTCGGGAAGCACACATATTATTTCAGTGGAAACGGATCGTCGCGAAACATCAGTGCACTTTCGTGCGATAGTCGCCGTATGACGGTTGCCAGTCGATCCATCTCAGCCCGGAATCTCGAGCCAGCCAGGCCCGTGCAAACCCCTTGGCAATTCGCCACGCACTTTGGCGCTGCATCCCTGACTAAGGGAAGCTTTGAAGCCTCAACCACGGTTGCTAATTTCCCGAACAGCGAGTTGGCGAGCTTCCAGTTGCGCATTTCGTGCCATCAAGGGCGACTGTTTGCTCAATTTTCAGGCGGTTCTGTCGCCAGGTCGGTGAACGATCCCCGTGCAGCCTCGGCGAAAGCCTTCGTCAATGCCGTTGATAGCCGCAAAAACTTTGCCTCGATCTATCGGAACGGGTTGCGCGTCGCGAAGATTCCGGTCGATGGCGCCGTGCCATCATGGAAGGGATATGCGATGAGCTATGACGATATCTCTGCGCTTTTCGAATTTGATCAGATTGTAGTGAGCGGCGGTGACAGCACGATCGAATTTGGCAACAGGAATGCTGGTCCTGCCATCCTCGCAGTATCGCAAGCGTGTGGTGCCAACGGCTGAGACATGCGGTTGAACTGTTGACCGCACGCCTGGCTGGGTGCGGGTAGCGGGTCAAGGCCCATACCTTCACGGCACCAGTTGGCGCCGGGTTGCCCCCCGTGTGAGTGGTCTCGGCATTGCCGCCAACAGATCGCGAAAATCCTCGATAGATGCCTGTGATACCGGCGCGAGCGTGCCTGGTGGGCGGCTGGATTTGACAACGACAGCTTGCAGACCAGCAGATCATCTTGGCATTATATCTTACGGTTTTTTACCTAATTTGCACCAATTCGGTGTTTGAAAAAATATTCAAAAACAATGATTTAATCAGATCTCCGTGATCAAAGCCCTTGATTTGAGACGAACTCCGTTAGGCGAATGTTTCCTATCGGATCATAATTTTTTCATGACCACACGCACCCCCATCCACATCATGTCCTTCGACGCCGCCCAGCGTGCAAGGATCGCCCACCTCGCCTTTGACGCGGGGCATCACGCGGAGATATACGCGAATGTCGAGGAGCTGGTTTCATCAGCACCTGCGGTCGGCATCGGCTTGGCTGAAGCTGGACCCGGTGGTTGCCACGTCTACGAAATCATTGAAAGCATGGCGTCAATCGGCAAGTGGCTCCCCATTGTTGCCTTCAACGACAGTCCCAACGTGCCGGACGTTGTACGCGTCATCAAGGCAGGGGCCATCGATTATGTGGCCACTCCGAATTCTGCAACAGAACTCTCTGGCCTGATCGATCAAATCCTTCCAGATGCAGAGGCGCAGCGGCACAGGAGAAAGGTTTATACTGAAGCGCGTGCGCGTATCGGCCTCCTTTCGTGTCGGGAAATGCAGGTTTTCGAACACATGGCCTTAGGCGCGAGCAACAAAACAATCGCTCGCCGCCTAGACATCAGCCCAAGAACAGTTGAGTCTCATCGAGCAAAGATGATGATTAAACTCGGGGCAAAGAACATCTTCGAGGCGGTCCGATACCATTTGATGAGCGATGACAACACGGTAGCGTCGATGTAATTCTGACAATGACCAACTCATTAATATTTGATAAGGTGCTTCGCTTGACCAGATAACCGCATTCCGATCTGGCCAGGTTCGCTGGTTTGGCCTACTGCGTCTTTGGGTGAAGAGATCCATAGGGTGCAACAGAAAACCCAGGCAAGGACTAGACCTACACGTCCGCACTGGTCCTTCGCGCATTATCGACCCAATATGGTTCGCAGCTTGTACAGAGCCATGCAGCACTAGATCGTCCGCCAGCGTTTTGGTGCAAAATTTCATTCGCCGCATCAGTCACGTTCGCGCCGGAAGATCGCGGCATCATGTACAGAATTACCAAGGCTTGGACTCCTATCATCGCCGGAGACAAGGCCGCACATTGTGCTCCGGAAGCACGTTTGCACGGTTCGAAGACCATGCACCAAATCGGTTACGCTATCACGAGGAATACTGCAGAAGCGCGCTAGCCAATCACGCGACATTGCTTGCACCTTCGCACAGCCATACGCCTGTGCTTGCTGTCGTCCGGCGGGCATTCCAACGTTCGACGCTTCAGGGCACATCGCGCCAAGGGGCAAGCGCACATTCTTGATCAACTCATCGCGATCATCAAGCTCTTCAAAACACCTGCCCGCATCGTGCGCAGGGCTCACAGCGCCAGCCTCTGATGGCGTGAAATGAACGCACAGCAGATTGAGCCTCTAGTGCGAAAGCGACCGCGTGAAATGTTTTTCCATCAAGGAACGTGCTCGTGGTGTCACCCCGACCCACTGACGACGCTTGTCAAACGGATCGAGGTGCCGCCTGACAAGGCCGGCCTTTTCCAGCACCGTGAGCCACCGGAGAGCTGTGGATTGCGGGATACCCGCCTCGGCCCCCACTACCGACGCATACAACCCACTTCCAGATAGTCCAGCAATGTAGAGTTCGAGTAGTATATCCCATGCGGGATCACTCAAAACATCAAATGCGCTAAACAATGCACGACGATCCGCCCGTCGTTTAGCCTCAGATCGCGCAATCGCAAGGAGTTCGAGGCGAACTTCAGTTGCCGTGCGTCCATTCGAAGACGCATCCTCTTCGGAGCTCAAAATCAACCAGCCATTGGTGAGCTCCTGCTTAGTCTCGGCCATGACCGATGCTCTCCTCTGGTTTTTTCGCCTTTAACGGCTGTAATCGAAGGTTAAGCACCATTGCGGAGGTCCGTCTAGCGCGAATTGGGGCAAGGCGCCCAAACACCCCGCATCAGGTTGTTTTTAAGACAAATTCGGCTGCGCTCATTGGATGCAAAAGCTTCAGCCCCCCCCTTTCTGCTTCGCTGCAGCGACAATTGAAATAATGCTCCCGGATGCATCTCTGTTTCAAAATAGATGTTGTACTAATTTTAGATATTACCTATCAAGCGCCCAAGGAGGTTGGGGGCAAAGGACCGGAGTATGGATCAGAAAACAAACGATATTTTGTCGAGTTTACGGGTAATTTTGCAGCATCTTGATGAAGTTAAACTTCATCTTCCTGCTGCATATGTTGTGCGTGCCATTGAAGCTATTGAGAAAGATTTGAGTGTCGAGGGCAGAGATAAGGCCGATTGCACCAAAATGGCTCAATGATGTATTGATGTTTTTGACGTTTTCATCATTCGCTTCGCGATGTGCCAAGCTGCAAGATCCAGTAAACATACCCCAGCCCAGACAAAAGTTGCGTGTTTATACTGACCAATTTGGTCGAAAATGCATAGTGAGGTCGCAAACTGATGATCCCGCCAAAAATGTTTCCCGTCATGGAATCGCCGCATGGGGAAGAAACCTCGCCCGATACTGCCACGCCTTGCGGGCTGTCGGCCCATTTCCCAGACCATTCCCAGTCGAATGTTTGCGTCATGCAGTCGGCCATCGAATTTGAAGAGCCGCTGGTGAGGGATAGACGGATTGCGCGCAGCCTGGCGCGACTGACGTCCAACGAGAACTGACTGGATCAGATCGCCCCCCTACAGCCTACCCGCAGTCGCCTCGAAAAAAGAACATCGAAGCAATCCTGTCGACGGCCGAGGTGCAGCATCAGGCGATCAGAAAGGGTTTATGGTTCTCGCTTGAGTCTGACATACCGAGCCATATCATCCGCGGTTAACCACAGAGCGCGGTCATTCTGAACTGAGTTCGTCAGAGCATAGAACCCATGGGCCTGCATTTCGGACAGGCCCATTTCTTTATAGTAGGCCAAATAGGTCTGGCTGATCGGGTCATTGGCGCCAAAGTCAGCCACTTCGAACCCCTTGCGGTCGCTCCACGCGTGTACCGCAAACTGCGCACCGGACTCCACCCTTCGCCCCACGCCTGCGATGAATATCTCAACAGCGCCAGACCGAACCGAGCCCGATGACGGCACCACTGTCGTCATCCCACGGGCGTGGATCAACCGTCCCAGGCGCAGATTGGCGACGTCGTCGATCGTGCCGGGGCAATCCGCCATCCTCAACACGCGCAGATGGGGAAACTCTGAGGTCATCCAGACGAATTGCGCGGGCGATTGCCTGTCTGTCACCCCGTCCAATTCAGCAGTCTGCTCGTCAATCACCCTGAACGGCCCAAATCGCCGCCTCATTGCGAAGGAAGCTTTGGCGACATGTATCCGCTGGGGTAGCAACTCGGCACCTGCACGAGCAGCAATATTGCTTGCCGAGCTGGCAAACGGCGTTGCAGTGACAACCAGGGCAGCCAGGGCAAGGATTTTCCGCATCGCACAAACCTAAACGGCAAGATCTTGCCGGTCGGCCAATGAACAAGGCTTCCTCGTGATTAAGGATGTCCGCGCTTCACCACCTTACGTTCGGCCAAGCGATACCAATTCGGAAACGGCGTGAGGATTCCCCTGCGCTGAGCTGCGGAAGGTGCGCTGCGCCACCTGCAAAATACGTATTTTCACTAAGCAATACCCCTGTATACGTACTTTCCGCTAGTTTAACCGAGAGTGTCCCAAAAAGCTCCAGTGAAAGATGATAAAGAGGGAGCTAAATATGAAGACTCTGACAGACTTTTCGAAAAAATTCCCGGTATCTTCAGGTGAATATTTTCCCTTTTTTGACGTTTCGAATGGTGTCGGGTATAATTCTAAAAATGAATCAGATTTATCCTCAAACAAAGACTCAACTTTCAAAGTTTATCTTATCGATTCAGATAGCAGCCAAAGAGCAAAATTGGCTCGTTTGATATTTGCTTGCGGCTTTCATGTTGAAATTTTCTCGAGCGTTGAAGAATTTCTCGACTATCCCATCAACAGAGGTGTAGTTTTTATCAGTGACTCCATAGATAGCAGAGGGATATCTGGCGTTATTGATCAGTTTTTCAATAGTCGCATCCAAATTCCTATTGTAGCTTATCGAGAGCACCCTTCGATCGATCATGTGATCTCGGCCATGCGTGCAAGGGTAGCCAATTTCCTCCCCGTTGAGCTTTTTGAGTCGGGCTTGCGAGAGGTTCTTGAAGCGGCAGTCGCTGAATCCAAGCTAAATCATGGCCGCCGTTCACAATTGGAAGAGGCCCGCAAGCGCTTGCTGGGACTAACCCGACGCGAACGACAGGTGATCGATATGATTTCAGACGGTCTCAGCAACAAAGAGATTGGTCGAGAACTTGCCATCAGCCCCCGCACAGTCGAAATTCATCGGATGAAAATGCTGGCTAAATTGGCTGCTCGATCAAGCAGCGAAGCAATCAAAATTTGGTGCGCAGCCAACATGCATTAAGGACGGCCTATTGGCAATAAACCTATTGCTGCCGTTTTGAAGGTATGGAACGACTTGTGATCGCGGCCCTTGGGGATCAGTAGTCTAGAGTCGCCTTAGCTATAGAAGCGGTAGCCTTCCTCGATTGCGTGCCGATAGATGGCGTGCACCGGCTCCAGCCCCATCAGCGCCCTGACCAGCTTCGTAAAAATTAACCATATGGGTTATTTATTGAACTAGTCTCAATGCAAGCTACTGATTAAAAACAACATTTTTTAGCATCAATCTCCATCACCCATTGTCGGCGATGGACCGGATTCCGGGGGCGACTAAAACATGGAATCAGAAACTCCGAGGAACTCTTCCACTAACTCGATCTAACGAAAGGGGGCATACAGGTTCACGATGCCATGACCAATGCGCCGGCTGCGCGAAGGCGAGCAACGATAGCCGAGACCTCGCTTTGCTGGCGAGCGTCCACCTCCCAGATCCGGCTGCGGTCATCCCGAGTAAAGCAGGCATCCGCCTGCGG
>JAIXYF010000493.1 GCA_027490345.1 Novosphingobium sp. | reverse complement strand
CGGGTAGTGGCAGGTGAAGACCTTGGCGTAAGCTTCCTCGTTCTTTTGAATGAGGTAGCCCTCACCCGCGTAATCGCCGAAGCGGCGCGGATCGACACCCATCATATCGATGCTGGGTTCGCCCTCGACGATCCACTGCGCCAGCTGCCAGCCTGCGCCGCCCGCAGCCGTAATGCCGAAGGAATGGCCTTCATTGAGCCAGAAGTTCTTCTTGTCCCATGCCGGGCCGACGATGGGCGAACCATCGGGCGTATAGGCAATCGCGCCGTTATAGACTTTCTTGACGCCGACTTCGCCGAACGCGGGCACGCGTGCCATGGCGGAAAGAATATAGGGCTCAAGCCGCTCCAGCGCATCGGGAAACAGCTCGTATTCGCTGTTTGCTGCCGGACCTTTGACGTAACAGGCCGGTGCGCCGACTTCATAAGGCCCGAGCAGCAGGCCGCCCGCTTCCTCGCGCATGTACCAGCTGGCGTCTGACTCGCGCAGCACGCCCATTTCCGGCAGGCCCGCCTTGCGCCGCGCCATGATTTCGGGGTGCTGCTCGGTCACGATATACTGATGCTCGACCGGCACGACCGGGATATCGAGGCCAACCATCTCGCCCGTCTGGCGCGCGAAGCTGCCGGTGGCGGAGACGACATGCTCGCATGTGATTTCGCCCTGATCGGTCGTCACCACCCATTCGCCATTGGCCTTCTGGGTGATGCCAGTCACAGTCGTGTTGCGATAGATCGTGGCGCCGCGCTGGCGCGCACCCTTGGCCAAGGCCTGCGTCAGATCGGCGGGCTGGATATAGCCATCCGCCGGATGCTGGATCGCGCCGAGCACGTTCGTCATGTCGGCCAGCGGCCAGATCGCCTTGACTTCGTCCGGGCTTAGAAAATTGACCTCGACCCCGATCGTGCTCGCGACCCCGGCGTAGTACTTGTACTCGTCCATCCGGTCGCGCGTGGTGGCAAGGCGGATGTTGGTCACATTGGAGAAGCCGACATTCAGTTCGGTCTCGGCCTCAAGGCTGGGATAGAGATCGACCGAATACTGGTGCAGCTTGCCCACCGAGTACGAGAGATTGAACAGCGGCAGCAGGCCCGCTGCGTGCCAGGTGGAGCCCGACGTCAGCTCCTTGCGCTCGATCAGAACGCAATCGCTCCAGCCCAGCTTGGCGAGGTGATAGAGCGTGCTCACGCCCACCACACCGCCACCAATGACCACTACCCGCGCTGTCGTCTTCATCTCGCCCCTCGGCTTTCACATCTGTTTCAGAATAGCGCTATGCCAGTCTCGCTGTCAGGGCTGAACTGCTGTTTGATGCCATCGCGAAGACTAATGCTGGCTATTAGGCTAAAGCACCCCTCCGACCTGCCTGCGGCAGGCCACCTCCCCGTTTGTGCTGCGCAAAAAAAGGGAGAGTCTTTCTTCTGGTCCTCCCCATTTTGGCAAAGCCCAAATGGGGAGGTGGCAGCGCGAAGCGCTGACGGAGGGGTCTCTACCCCACCACCACCGGCAACTTCGCCAGACTATGCGCCCCCCAAACCACCAGCGCCGCCCCGGCCAGCGCCAGCCAGGGCAGTACACCTCCACGCTTCAGCGCAGGGGTTTCCGCGAAATCTTCAGACAGCGCCGCCGGGAACACACCCTTGTCCTGCACATAATGGCGATAAGCAAAGACCGGCAGGATCAGCGCCGCGCCGATCAGCCCGTTGCGCAAGGTGCCCGCGCCATAGACGTCCGCGCCTGCGCCCATGAACGCCATGTTGACGAAACCAAGCACCGCGCCCAGCCCCAGCAGCCAGGTCGGGCAGCGGAACGGGCGCTCCCAGGTCGGGCGATCCATGCGGTGAATCCAGCCCGATTGAAGGTTGAGGAAATTGAACGCCATGTAGCAGACGTTCGAGATCATCAGCACCGCGAAGTAGTCTGAGGCGAGCAGCAGCACGAGGTTGAAGGCAAGATCGGTCCACATTGCCGCCGTCGGCGCGCCGTGGCTGTTGACCCGCCCGAGGAACTTCGGCAGCCAGCCATCCACCGCCGCCTGATAGAGCGTGCGCGATGAACCCATCATCGAGGTCATCACGATCAGCAGCAACGAGAGGATCAGCATCGCGATGAACAAGTTGGCGACGATCACCGCCCCGCCTGCGGTGACGCCCAGCCCCTTGGTCACGATGGTGGCCAGCGCCAGCGCCACGCCCGAGCCATCGCCGATCCGCGGGTCCATCATCGCCTCCAGCCCAAGCGAGGCTTGAAACGCGAGCGGCACCAGCGCAAAGATCACGATGCACAAGATGCCTGAAGCAATCAGCGCGCGCGGCGTATCCTTGGCCGGGTTCTTGAACTCGCGCGTGTAGCACACCGCCGTCTCGAACCCGTAAGTCGACCAGCCTGCGCCAAACATCGCGGCGGCCATCAGCGTCAGGCCATAGCCGTCCCACGTGCCGAAATGCGCGTGCCCTGCCGCATCGCGCACCAGCGGCAGGATCGGGAACAGGTTCTGGGTGGGCAAATCACCCGTGATCAGCGGCACGAAGCCGACCAGGATCAGCGGCGCAAGGCAAGCAATGCCAAGGATCTTCTGGGCATTCGCCGCCTTCGCCGCGCCGCCATGCTGCAAGGCGAACGTCAGCAACAGAAACGCCGTGCCTATGATCGAGACGGCGTTGATCCTCAGGGTAAGCTTCTCTCGGATGAAACCCAGATCGAGCAGCGTGATGTGCCAGGTGTTGATCGCGCTATCTGGCGCAAACAGGCTGGCCATGATGTAGCCCGCCGCCAAACTGGTGCCGAGCGTCAGCACGGGCGACCATGCCAGCCAATTGCACCATACCGAAATCGGCGCGACGAACTTGGAATAGGGCAGCCACGCCGCCGCGCCATAGACCGAAGCACCGCCCGACTTGTGCGGATAGAGCCCGGCGATCTCGGCATAGACGAAGCTCTGCAGAAACCCCATCATGATCGAGGCGATGAAGATCACCCAGCTGGGCTGGCCGATCAGCGTGGCGACCCCGCCGATCGTGAGGAGCACGCCCGCCGGTACGCCGCTCGATGCCCAGAACGCACCTTTCCAATCCAGCGACCGGTGGAGCTGCGCGTCTTCGGCGGCCGCTGTCATCGCTGGCTGGTCTCCCAATCAGGCGCCACATAGAACGGCGCGTTCGAAGGCGCGAGCATCGGCTTGCCCAGAATATGATCCGCGCCCTTTTCGCCGATCATGATCGTGGGCGCGTTGAGATTGCCGGTGGTGACAGACGGCATGACAGAGCTGTCGACCACGCGCAGCCCCTCCACGCCGATCACCCGCAGTTCGGGATCGACCACCGCCAGCGGATCATCCGCCGCGCCCATCTTGCACGTGCAGGACGGGTGATAGGCGCTTTCCACCTTCTGGCGCACGAAGGCATCAATGGCCTCGTCGCTGGTCACATCCGCACCGGGCTGAATCTCGCGGCCCCGCCATGGCGCGAAGGCCGGCTGCTGGAAAATCTCGCGCGTTAGCCGCACGCAGGCGCGCATTTCCTCGATGTCGTCCGGATGCGTCATGTAATTGAAGCGGATCACCGGCTTGTCGCGCGCATCGGCGCTGCGCAGCGTGACGGTGCCCCGGCTCTTCGAGCGCATCGGGCCGACATGGGCCTGAAAGCCGTGCTCGCTCGCCAGCGAATTGCCGTCGTAGCTCACGGCCATCGGGAAGAAGTGGTACTGGATATCGGGATAGCGGATGCCCGGCGTGCTGCGGATAAAGCCGCAGGTCTCGAAGTGGTTGG
>JAIXYF010000039.1 GCA_027490345.1 Novosphingobium sp. | reverse complement strand
GCGGGCGCCGCTGCCGTGTCGCCCAGTCGTCTCCAGCAACCAGTTGCTGTTGGAAACGCCCTCGGCAATGCCCTTGGCCGAAACCAGCGTGCCGACATCGAAGCGGGCGATCAGCGCGGACATTTCCTCCGCGCCAAGGTGCGTGTAAACGGCCATGGCAGCAGGCTCAATCCGCCAGTTGGCGCGGCAGCTTGAACACCATGTTCTCCACCGTGGTGGTCACGGTTTCCTCTGTCACAGTGCGCCATTCGCCCAGCCGGTCGACCACTTCGCGCACCAGCACTTCGGGCGCGGAGGCGCCCGCCGTCAGCCCCAGCGTGGCCACGCCATCCAGCCAGCTCGGATCGATTTCGCTCCCGCGCTGGATCAGCCGGGCGGGCGTGCCCTCGCGCTCGGCCACTTCGACCAGACGCAGCGAATTGGAACTGTTGGGCGCGCCGATCACCAGCAGCAGATCGCACTGAGCGGCGATGGACTTGACCGCAGCCTGCCGGTTCGATGTGGCATAGCAGATATCCTCGGCGCGCGGGCCGTTGATATCGGGAAAGCGCGTACGCAGCGCGGCCACGATCTCGCGCGTGTCATCGACCGAAAGCGTGGTCTGGGTAAGGAAGGCCAGCGGCGTGCCGGCCGGGAGATCGAGCGCGGCGACATCGTCCAGCGTTTCGACCAGCGTGATCGAGCCTTCGGGCACTTGGCCCATGGTGCCGATCACTTCGGGGTGGCCCTTGTGGCCCACAAACAGGATATGCCGCCCCGCTTCCACTTGCCGTTCGGCCTGGCGGTGAACTTTGCTGACCAGCGGGCAAGTGGCATCGAGCCAGTCCAGCCCGCGCTCCGTGGCGGCGGCGGGCACCACTTTGGGCACCCCGTGCGCGGAAAACACCACCGGCGCGCCATCGGGCACTTCGTCCAGCTCTTCCACGAAGATCGCGCCCTTGGCTTTCAGGCCATCGACCACGAAGCGGTTGTGCACGATTTCATGCCGCACGAACACCGGCTCGCCAAACCGGTCGAGCGCGCGCTCGACGATTTCGATGGCGCGGTCCACCCCGGCGCAGAACCCGCGCGGTGCGGCGATCAGCAGCTTGAGCGGGGCTGTGGTGACAGGGAAGCCGGTCTGGGCGGCGTCGGACGAAGGGGTCGTGGTGGTGGTCATCGCATGCGACCTTAGCAGGGGGGCGGTCTTGCGCAAACCCGCTGCATGCAGGTCTACCACGGACAAGCATGTGGCATTGCGCCAAGGGGGCACGGTGGCTAGAGGATACGGGATCATGTTGCCCGAGGATTTCTGAATGAGTGTGCCTGCCTTCCGTTCATCCTCTTTGGCTCCGCTGGCTGCGCTGGCCCTGATCGGCGCGCTGGGCGCCTGCAAGAGCGGCGGCGGCGAACTGGTGGTGGACGACAGCGTGGGCGTCACCGCGCTGCGCAGCCCGTGCCCGGTGGTCCAGATCCCCGAAATGACCGGCGACATGACGGTGTTTTCCGCGCCTGATCGCCGCGATGCCGGGGCGATCGATCTGACCGCCTCGATCACCAACTTGCGCAGCACCTGCGATGACGCCAAGGGTGGCAGCGAACTGCACACCGAGGCAACATTCGATGTCCTCGCCCGCCGCACCGATACGCGGGGCAGCCGCCGGGTGGTTCTCCCCTATTTCTCGGTCGTGATGCGCGGCGGCAATGTGGTGATTGCCAAGCGGCTCGGCTCGGTTACGCTCGATTTCGCCGATGGGCAGGAACGCGCGCAGGCGCAAGGCCGCGCCGCATCTGCCGTGAACCGCGCCGAAGCCACCCTGCCGCAGAACGTGCGCAAGCTGCTCACCCGCAAGCGCAAGGCCGGGCAAACTGATGCCGCAACCGATCCGCTGGCCCTGCCCGAAGTGCGCACCGCGCTGGCCAAGGCCAGCTTCGAGCAACTGGTGGGCTTCCAGCTGACCGACGCGCAGCTGGCCTATAACGCCACGCGCTAAGAGCCTGATCCGAAACTCCTGCGGGTCGGTCTGACGGGCCTTTTCCGCGCTGATTTCGTCGCAATCTTGCTGCGATGTCGCCGCATCGCGGCAGCGATTGCTCCTTATCAGCACGGAAAACTCCTCGCCAGCCCTCCACCGCCGGAGTTTCGGATCAGGCTCCAAGCGGGCATTCCCTCTTGCGCCTGCTTCGGCTAACGGCGCAGGCATGACCGAAACCGCAAACGCTGCCGCCTCCGGCATGACCATGCCCCTGTTCGCCGATTTTGCCGGTGTGATCGACCGCGCGCTTGATGCGCTTGTCGCCACTGGCGCGCTGCCGGAAGGCCTTTCGCGCAGCGGCGTGACGTGCGAGCCGCCGCGCGATGTGACGCATGGGGATATCTCCACCAATGCCGCGATGGTGCTGGCCAAGCCTGCTGGAACCAATCCGCGCGCGCTGGCCGCGCTGCTGGTGGAGGAACTGTCGAAGGAGCCGCGCGTAGCCGCTGCCGAAATTGCCGGGCCGGGCTTCATCAACTTGCGCCTTGCCGATAGCGCATGGCTGGGCGAACTGGCGCTGATCGCGGCAAAGGGTGCGGATTATGGCCGCTCCACCGTGGGCGGCGGCAGCATGGTTAATGTCGAGTACGTGTCCGCCAATCCCACCGGGCCGATGCACATGGGCCATTGCCGGGGCGCGGTTGTCGGCGATGCGCTGGCCAGCCTGCTCGAATATGCCGGGCACCGGGTCCGCCGCGAATACTATGTCAACGATGCGGGCGCGCAAGTCGACGTCCTCGCGCGCTCGGTGCATCTGCGCTATCGCGAAGCGCTGGGCGAGCCGGTCGGCGCCGTGCCCGAAGGCCTCTATCCGGGCGACTATCTCGTGCCGGTGGGGCAAGCGCTCGCCGCTGAATTCGGGGACGCCTATGCCGCCGCGCCCGAGGCGGATTGGCTCGTGCCCTTCCGCACCCGCGCCGTAGCGGCGATGATGGACATGATCCGCGCCGATCTCGCGACCCTTGGCATCCACCACGATCTGTTCTCGTCCGAGGCGGAATTGCAGGCTTCGGGCAAGGTCGATGAGGCTGAGGCGTGGCTGCGCGCGCACGATCTCGTTTATGACGGCGAACTGGAAGCGCCCAAGGGCAAGACGCTCGACGATTGGGAGCCGGTGGCGCTGCCGCTGTTCCGCTCGACCCGGTTCGGCGATGATCAGGACCGCCCGATCAAGAAGTCGAACGGCGCTTGGACGTATTTCGGCGCGGACCTCGCCTATCACTTCCAGAAAGCGCAGGCCGCCGATGCGCTCGTCGATATCTGGGGCGCAGACCATGCCGGCACGGTCAAGCGGATCAAGGCTGCTGTTGCCGCGCTGACCAGTGCTGATGGGGGCCAACCCAAGCCCTTCGAAGTCAAGCTCGTGCAGATGGTGGCCCTGATGAAGGGCGGCCAGCCGTTCAAGATGTCGAAGCGCGCGGGCAATTTCGTCACGCTGGCCGATGTCGTCGACATGGTCGGGAAAGACGTGGTGCGTTTCACCATGCTTACCCGCAAGCCCGATGCGCAGATGGACTTCGATTTCGACAAAGTGGTCGAGGCCTCGAAGGACAATCCGGTGTTCTATGTGCAGTATGCCCATGCGCGCATCCACTCCACTTTGCGCAAGGCGGCGGCGGAAAGCTTTGCGCCCGCGCCGGATCACGTGGCGCTGCTGGGGGCGGAAGAACTGGCCCTGATCAAGCTGGCCGCCCAGTTTCCGCGCACGGTAGAGAGTGCTGCCGCCGCGCGCGAACCGCACCGGGTGGCGTTTTTCCTGTATGACCTTGCCGCCGGCTTCCATGCCTACTGGAATGTCGGAAATGATCGGCCAGACAAGCGCTTCATTGTGGGACACGATGCAGCCCTTACTTCAGCACGACTTTTCCTTGGGCTACAAATAGGGCAAGTGGTGAAGAACGGACTGGCCTTGTTGGGTGTGGAGGCCGCCGAGGAGCTTTGAGACGATGGTTATCAGCGGTACGGACGGGAACGACGAAGGCGAGACCGGCACGGGGCTGCCGATCAACCCGGCAAATTGGGGCGACGCGGCCGAAAATGCTGCCGGGGACGGCCTCAACGCCGTGCGTGATGGGTTTGAGGAAGCCAAAGGGGCAGCCGTAGAAGGCCTTGAGACCGCGCGCCAAAGCGCCGGAGAGGCCGCGGACGCTGTTTTCGAAACCCCGCTGACGGAGCGGCTTGCGCTGGGCGACGAGGAGCGCCTGCCCTGGCTCGAAAGCGCCGATGATGTCGATTTCGAAGAGCCGGGCGACGGCAACAGCCGCATGATCGGCTTTGGCGTGCTGGCCGTGCTGCTGCTGGCCGCGCTGGTCGGCGGGATCTATTGGATCACGCATCGCGGGGCGGCTCCGGCTGCCGCCGATGGCAGCCTGATCGCCGCGAGCACCGAGCCATACAAGGTTGCGCCCAAGGATCCCGGCGGCAAGACATTCGAAGGCACGGGCGATGCCAGCTTCAAGGTGAGCGAGGGCGAAAAGCCTGTCGCCAATCTGGGCGGCAGTGCGGCCCCCGCACCTGCTGCGGCAGCGCCCAAGGCGCCTGCTGCTCCTGCCGCGCCTGCCGCACCCACCTCGGGCGTGGGCGTGCAGGTCGGCGCGTTCTCCA
Organism: Novosphingobium sp.; assembly: GCA_027490345.1. GTDB lineage: Bacteria > Pseudomonadota > Alphaproteobacteria > Sphingomonadales > Sphingomonadaceae > Novosphingobium. The sequence continues at coordinate 1,818 of JAIXYF010000039.1, read as the reverse complement.
CCAATGCATCGGCAGAAGCGGCCTGGGCCAAGCTCACCGCCGCGCACGCGCCGCTGGCGGGGCTTTCGCACCGCGTGGTCGAAGGCAAGGCGGACATGGCCACCGTGTTCCGCCTACAGGCCGTCGCGGGCGATCTCGCCGCCGCCAACGCCCTGTGCGCCAAGCTCTCGGCAGGCGGGCTCAAGTGCCAGGTCAAGCGCTGAACTGAGCATCCCTTCCGGCCAGCCTCTGGGCTGGCGGAGGGGCGCATCCAGAGCCTTTTCCCCATCATCGCCAGCCCCCGGCCTTGCGCACCGGGCAGGCTTTGCGCAAACCCTTGCCCCATGCTTCCGGCCATCTTCGGGCTCTCGGGCCCCACTCTCAGCGCTGACGAGCGCGCTTTCTTCCGCGATGCGGACCCCGCAGGCTACATCCTGTTTGGCCGCAACGTTGAAAGCCGCGCACAGCTGCGCGCGCTGACCGATGCACTGCGCAGCCTGCATGGGCGCGCGCGCACCTTCATCTGCATCGATCAGGAAGGCGGGCGGGTTGCGCGGATGAAGCCGCCGGTCTGGGCGGCTTATCCCCCCGGCGGGGCGTTCGCCGCGCTTTATGAAACCGCGCCGATCAGCGCCATCGAAGCGGCCCGCGCCCATGCCGAGGCGCTGGGGCTCGATCTGGCGGAAGCGGGGATCAGCGTGGATTGCCTGCCGTTGCTCGATGTGCGGCAGGAAGGCGCGCACGATGTGATCGGCGATCGCGCGCTGGGACATGAACCGCTGCGGGTGGCCGCGCTGGGCCGTGCCATACTCGAAGGCCTGGCCCGCGCCGGGGTCTGCGGGGTGATCAAGCATATCCCGGGCCATGGCCGCGCCGGGGTGGACAGCCACAAGGAACTGCCCACCGTTACCGCCAGCGCGGAAGACCTGGAGACCGATCTCGCGCCGTTTCGCAGCCTCAACGACAGCCTGATCGGCATGACCGCGCACCTGCGCTATACCGCGTGGGACAAGGAGAACCCTGCAACGCTCTCTGCCACCGTGATCCGCGATGTGATCCGGGGGCGCATCGGCTTCGATGGCCTGCTGTTGACGGATGATCTCGATATGCAGGCCTTGGGCGGCGCGGTGCCCGAACGCGCCGCGCGCGCGCAGGCCGCGGGCTGCGACATCGCGCTCAATTGCTGGGCGAAGATGGACGATATGGTGGGCATTGCAGCGGCGCTGGCGCCGATGTCTGCCGAAACCGCCGCGCGGCTGGAGCGGGCGCTGGCGCCCACGGCCGATTTCAGCACGCCGATCGATCATGCCCGGCAGGCCGAACGCACCGCCACGCGTGATCGGCTGCTGGCGCTGGCGTGATGGAAGCGGCCGCCCTCGCGCCGCGCGCAGCGGACGATTGGGACGCGGCCCCGCTCGATCTTCCGCCCGAGGCGAGCGAAACGCTGAATCTGGCCATCGATGGCTGGGAAGGGCCGCTGCACGTGCTGCTTGATCTGGCGCGGCGGCAGAAGGTCGATCTGCGCCGGATCTCGATCCTTGCGCTGGTCGATCAATACCTTGCCTTCGTGGAGCGCGCGGGCGCGCAGCGGCTGGAACTGGCGGCGGATTATCTGGTCATGGCGGCGTGGCTGGCCTGGCTGAAATCGCTGCTGCTGCTGCCGCGCGATCCCGAAGTGCAGCCCAGCCCCGAAGAACTGGCGCTGCGCTTGCAGCTGCGGCTCCAGCGGCTGGGCGCGATGCGTGAGGCCGCCGCCCGGCTGATGGCGCGGGATCGGCTGGGCCGCGATGTGTTTGCGCGCGGCGCGCCCGAGGGGCTGCGGACCCTTCGGCAAGTGCG
>JAIXYF010000045.1 GCA_027490345.1 Novosphingobium sp. | reverse complement strand
GGCAAGCTCGACATTTCGAGCGTGCTGGGCAAGGGCACCAAGGTTACCGTGCGCCTCGGGCTTGCCGCGTCACCGCCGGCACAATTGTCATAAAACTGTTGCGCCATGGTCGCATTGCTCCGCTGCGAATTGGGGCTAAGGGGAATACACGATGATTTCGAATCGCGTCACTGCTGGCTCCATACTGGTTTTCGCCAGCCTTGGCCTTGCCGCTTGTGGCAGCCAGCAGGGCGCCAGCCGCGATCAGGTCCGCGCCGTCGGTTCGTCCACGGTCTATCCTTTTGCCAAGGCAGTCGCGGAATCGCTGGCAAGGTCGGACGCCACGATCAAGGCGCCGATCATCGAATCGACCGGCACGGGCGCTGGCATGAAGCTGTTCTGCGCCGGCATCGGCCCGCAGCACCCCGATATCGAAGACGCCTCGCGCCGGATGAAGAAGTCGGAATTCGATGATTGCGTGAAGAACGGCGTGAAGGAAATCATCGAGATCCAGATCGGGCTGGACGGCGTGGCCTTTGCCGAAGGCAAAGGCGGCCCCGGCATCGCGCTGACGCCCGAGGACGTCTACAAGGCGCTCGCCAAGACGCCTTATGGCAAGCCGAATACGGCCGTGACGTGGAAGGATGTCAATCCCGCCCTGCCGGCAGAGAAAATCCTCGTCTACGGTCCGCCCTCCACCTCCGGCACGCGTGACGCGTTCAAGGAACTGATCCTGGTGCGCGGGTGCGATTCCGATCCGGCGATGAAGGCCCTCAAGGAAAGCGACAGCAAACAGCACGACGCGGTGTGCGGTGAAGTGCGCGAGGATGGCGCTTATGTCGACGCGGGCGAGAACGACAACCTGATCGTCCAGAAGATCGAGGCCAATCCCAAGGCCATCGGCATTTTCGGGTTCTCTTACCTTGAAGAAAACCGCGATAAGCTTAGAGGCCTGACGATGAGCGGTGTTTCTCCGGTCTATGAGACGATCACCGATTTCTCCTATCCCGGTGCCCGCCCGCTCTACATCTATGTGAAGAAGGCGCATCTCAAGGCCATTCCGGGGCTCCAGGCCTTTGTGGCCGAATGGCCGAAGCTGTGGAGCAAGGGCGGCGTGCTGGCCAAGGCCGGCATGGTCGTCGCCCCGGATGATGTGCTGGCAGCAAGCGCCAAGGCAGCGACCGAGCTGCCGGTGCTTGACGGCGCGCAGCTCAAGTAAGGACCGCTTCGGGTCATGTCGCCAGCTATTCTGCTGCTTCTGGCCTTCGGGCTAGGTCTCGTCGGCTGGCTGGCGGGCCGTTCGCGCGCCTGGGCCTTTCGCCGCACCACGCCCGACGGACGCATCCATTCGCTGCCAGAGTTCCATGCCTGGTATGTCGCCTTGTGGGTGGCTGTGCCTGCGGTGCTCTTTGCGCTGCTGTGGCAGGCGATCAGCCCGGCCCTTGTCCTCCAGCACGTGCTGGCAGACCCTGCTGCCGCCGCCTTGCCCGCATTCGGTTTCGAACGTGAGGCAATGATGGCCGAGGCCCGCGCGGTGGCCACGGGCGCCGCGCCTGCCGTTTTCAACGACGAGGCGGAAGGGCTGGTCGAGCCGTTCCGCATCGCGCTTGGCCGCTATGATGCGATCGGCCTTGCCGTCACTCTGCTGATGGCGTTTGCTGGCGGGGCGTTTTCGTTTCTGCGGCTGCGCCCCGATTTCACCGCCCGCACCCGGGTGGAGCGCGCGGTCATGGCGCTGCTGCTGATCGCCTCGCTCGTGGCGATCCTCACCACGGTCGGCATCATTGCCAGTCTGGTGTTCGAGACGGTGCGCTTCTTCGGCATGGTCTCGCCGGTCGATTTCCTGCTGGGCACGCACTGGGCGCCCGATCCGATGAGCAGCGGCGCGCCCGACGGCAGCGCTTTCGGCGCGATCCCGCTGTTCTGGGGCACGATCTATATCGGCGCGATCATCGCGATGGCCGTTGCGATCCCGCTGGGCCTGATGAGCGCGATCTACCTCACCCAATATGCTTCGCCTTCGGTGCGGACCATCATGAAGCCGCTGCTCGAAATTCTCGCGGGCGTCCCCACGGTCGTCTATGGCTATTTTGCTGCGCTGACCGTGGCGCCCGCCGTGCGCGATGCCGCGCAGGCCATCGGCATTGCCGATGCCTCCACCGAAAGCGCCATGGCTGCCGGGCTAGTGATGGGCGTGATGATTATCCCGTTCGTGTCCTCCATGGCCGATGACAGCATTGCAGCCGTGCCGCAGGCCATGCGCGATGGCAGCCTGGCCATGGGCGCCACCCGCTCCGAAACGATCCGCAAGGTGCTGGTGCCTGCCGCGCTGCCCGGCATCGTTGCAGGGATCATGCTCGCCATAAGCCGCGCGATCGGCGAAACGATGATCGTGGTGATGGCAGCGGGCGCGGCTGCCAATCTCAGCGCCAATCCGTTCGCCTCGATGACCACGGTCACATTCCAGATCGTGGCCATGCTCACCGGCGAAGGCAGCTTCGATCACCCCGCGACGCTTTCGGCCTTCGCGCTCGGCATGGTGCTGTTTCTGGTCACGCTCGCGCTCAATTTCATCGCGCTGCGCGTGGTGAAGCGTTACCGCGAAGCCTATGACTGAGGGCAGGACCTTGACCCAGACCAACCAGACCGATGCGCGCGCAGCGCTGCGCGCGGCGCGCCAGGCACGGATGCAGGCGGGGCTTGCTGCGCGCTACCGGGCAGACCGGCTGTTCCGGCTGGCCGGGCTCAGCGCCGTGAGCTTTTCCGCGCTGGTGCTGGTGTTCCTGCTCGTGGCGATGGCATCGAACGGCTGGGCAGGCTTTCACCGCAGCGAACTGCGCATGACCATGCCCATCCATGGCCATATCGAAATCGATCCGGCCCGCCTCACCCAGTCCGATCCGCTGGGCGGGCTCGAAGTGGCCGGCCTGCCGGATCTGGTCGAAGCGGCCGCTGTCAAGGCGTTCGGCCCCGATGGCACGGCGCTGATCGGGGACGGTGCGTGGCGCGAAGTCGGCAACATGCTGATCGCGGATCCGTCGCTGCTGATGAACAACCAGATCTCCGTTTCAATTCCTGCCAGCAACGAACTGGCCAATGCCCAGCGCGGCGGCGGCGATGCCGAAATGCAGCGCCGCGCCGCCACGCTGACGCGTGAAGGCAAGCTGGTCCGCGCCTTCGATACCGGCTTTCTTGTTCGTGCCGACGCGACCAACCCGCAGAGCGTGGGCATCTGGGGCGCGCTCAAGGGCTCGATCATGACGATGTTCATCACGCTGGTTCTGGCCTTCCCCATCGGCGTCCTTTCGGCGCTTTATCTGGAAGAATACGCCGCGCGGAACCGCTGGACCGACATCATCGAGATTTCGATCAACAATCTGGCCGCGGTGCCGTCGATCATCTTCGGCCTGCTCGGCCTTGCCGTGTTCCTCGCCGCCTTCCCCAACTATCGCTCCGCCCCGCTGATCGGCGGCATGACCCTGGCGCTGATGACCATGCCAGTGATCGTCATTTCCGGGCGCAATGCGATCAAGGCGGTGCCGCCCTCGATCCGCGATGCCGCACTGGCCATGGGCGCCAGTCCGGTGCAGGTCGTGTTCCACCATGTCCTGCCACTGGCGCTTCCCGGCATTCTGACCGGCACGATCATCGGTATGGCGCGCGCGCTGGGCGAAACCGCGCCGCTGCTGATGATCGGGATGCGCGCGTTCGTCGCCAGTCCGCCCAGCGATTTCACTTCGCCTTCCACAGTTCTGCCGGTGCAGATCTTCCTGTGGTCCGACGAGATCGACCGCGGCTTCATCGAGCGAACCAGCGCCGCGATCGTGGTGCTCCTGATTTTCCTGCTCCTGATGAACGGCATTGCGATCTATCTGCGCAATCGCTTTGAAAAACGGTGGTAACATGACGGCTGACATTTCTGCCCCCAAAGTGGTCGTTCAGGCGCCCCTCGTGCCGGTTTTTCCCGATCCGGTCGGGGTTTCCAAGATCAGTGCGAAAGGCGTTTCGGTCTTTTATGGCCAGAAGCGCGCCATCGACGATGTCTCGATCGAGATCCCGCAAAGCTATGTGACGGCTTTCATCGGCCCCTCGGGCTGCGGTAAATCGACATTCCTGCGCAGCCTCAACCGCATGAACGACACCATCGCCCATGCGCGCGTGGAAGGTGAAATCCTGCTCGATGGCGCCGACATCTATCGTTCCGGAATGGACGTGGTGCAATTGCGCGCTCGGGTCGGCATGGTCTTTCAGAAGCCCAATCCCTTCCCCAAGTCGATCTATGAAAACATCGCCTACGGGCCGCGCATCCACGGGATCACAACCAGCAAGGGCGAGCTTGACGGCATTGTCGAACAATCACTCCAGCGCGCGGGCTTGTGGGATGAAGTGAAAGACCGGCT
>JAIXYF010000469.1 GCA_027490345.1 Novosphingobium sp. | reverse complement strand
TTTGGCCGCCGCACGCCCTATTTCCTGATAGGCGCGGTGATGTGCAGCCTTGGCCTGCTGTTCATGCCCTTTTCCTCAAGCCTGCTGATGGCGGCGAGCCTGCTGTGGCTGCTTGATGCGGGCAACAATATCACGATGGAGCCCTACCGCGCCTATGTGAGCGACCGGCTGGACGAGAGCCAGCACGAGATCGGGTATCTGAGCCAGAGCGCCTTCACCGGACTGGCGCAGTGCCTCGCGTTCCTTTCGCCCTCGATCCTCGTCTACTGGGTGGGGATCGACCGCAACGCGGTGGATGCGCACAACATCCCCACAATCACACATATCTCGTTCATGCTGGGCGCAGTGCTTTCAATCACCACGATCGTGTGGTCGATCTGGCGCGTGCCCGAACTGCCGCTGAGCGAGGAGGAGAAGGGACGCATTGCTGCCGCGCCGCGTTCGGCCGGAGCGACACTGGGCGAAATCTGGCGCGCCATCGTCGATATGCCGCAAGCGATGCGCTCCATGGCGTGGATGAGCCTGTTTCAGTGGTACGGCTTCTCGATCTACTGGTCCTACAGCGCGCTTTCGATCGGGCGCTCGATCTATGACACGTCCGACAAGAGCAGCGAAGCATTCCGCGCGGCGGTGCTGACGACGCAGCAACTGGGCGCATTCTACAATCTGATCGGGTTTGTTGCCGCGCTGGCGATGGTGCCGATCTCGCGCGCCTTGGGCGCATCGCGCGTGCACATGGCGTGCCTTGCGGCAGGCGGGCTGGGCATGGCTGCGCTGGCGCAGGTTTCTGGCACCGCCAATGCGCCGGGACCAGTGTTTTCGGCGCTCGCCATGCCGGATCTGGGCAGCCACACCCCGCTGCTGCTGATCGCGGTGACGCTGGGCTTTGCGTGGGCGAGCATCATGGGCAACCCCTACATCATCCTTGCAGGATCGATCCCGCCCGAGCGGACGGGGGTCTACATGGGCATTTTCAACATGATGATCGTGATCCCGATGCTGCTCAACGGCCTAACGTTCGGGTGGATCTACAACACCGTGCTGGGGGCAGACCCGCGCAATGCGCTGAGCTTTGCCGGGGCTTTGCTGGTGATGGCAGCGATCACGATGCTGCGCGTGCCCGATCAGCGCCGCGCGGCCGGACTCGCTCATGCCTGAGACAACCAAGCCTGAGGCCGCACCGCAGATCGTCACGCTGGAAAGCCCCGGCTGCTCCGCCGTGTGGGAACTCCCCCCCGGCGAGGCCCCGCTGTGGCGCTATTGGGGACCGCGCCTGCCAAGCGGCGCGCGGCCGCCCGCCAGCATGCGCAGTGAACGGCCCGAACCGAGCTTCTCGCTCCATTTCGATCAGCCGCTGAGCGTGTTTCCGGGCTTCGGCATGGGCTGGTTCGGCCAGAGCGCGCTGCTCGCCGACCGAAGCGGGCAAGACTGGAGCTTTCAGGCCAGCGCCTGCAAGGTGGAGCGGCCCGATGCGCAGACTGTGCGCTTCGTGCTGCACGATGCGGCCGCGCGGATCGCGGTGACGGCGACTTATGCGCTCGATCCTTCCACCGATGTGATGACCGTGCGGACGGCGGTCTCCAACGAGGGCGATGCGCCGCTGCATGTGCATTGGCTGGCGGCAGCCGCGCTGCCCTTGCCCGAGGGTGCGGGCGAGGTGCATTCGCTGGCCGGGCGGCACAATTCCGAATTCGTGCCGGCCCGCGATCCCCTCACCCGAAGCCTGTGGCGGCGCGAAAACCGGCGCGGGCTGACCTCGCACGATTGCTTCCCCGGCGCAGTGGTGACCTGCGGTGATGGCAGCGCCTATGGCGCGCAGATCGCATGGTCGGGCAATTCGGTGCAGACGATCGAGTGGGTCGATGATGGGCGGTGGCAATGGCAACTGGGCGAATGGCTCGCCCCCGGTGAGGCGATCCTTGCGCCGGGCGCGGTGCTGCAAAGCCCCGAAGTGCTGGCGACCGCTTCGGCGGAAGGGCCGAACGGGGTGGCCCACGCGTTCCACCGCGGCATTCGCGCAAGGATGAGCTGGCCGGGCGGCGCTGAAGGCGCGGCCAAGCGCCTGGTGCATATCAACACCTGGGAAGGCTTCTACTTCAAGCACGACGAAGCCGCGCTGATGGATCTGGCCAAGGCGGCAGCAGACATCGGGATCGAACGCTTCGTGCTGGACGACGGCTGGTTCGGCAAGCGCGACGACGACACCTCATCGCTGGGCGACTGGACTGTCGATAACGCCAAGTATCCCCGCGGTCTGGGCCCGTTGGCGCAGCGCGTGACCGATCTCGGCATGGAATTCGGCTTGTGGGTCGAGCCGGAAATGGTCAACCGCAATAGCGACCTCTATCGCCGCCATCCCGATTGGGCGCTGCATGTGGATGGCCGTCCGCTGCTGGAAGCGCGCAACCAGTTGGTGCTCGATCTCGCCAAGCCGGAAGTCAGCACATACCTGTTCGACGCGATTGCAGCGCTGCTGCGTGAACTGCCGATCAGCTACCTCAAGTGGGATCACAACCGCGATCTCGTCCATGCCGGAAACCGGGCGCACTACCGCGCGCAAGTGCTGGCGACATATGGGCTGATGGACCGGTTGCGTGCCGCTTTCCCCGATGTGGAGATCGAGGCATGCGCGGGGGGCGGCGGGCGGATCGACGCAGGCATCATCAAGCGCACGCACCGCTTCTGGACGAGCGACTGCATCGATGCCGTCTCGCGCGTGGGAATGCAGCGCGCCTTCCTGCAATTCATGCCGCCCGAAGTGATGGGGAGCCACGTGGGCGCGAGCCCGGCGCATTCGACCGGGCGTTCGCAATCCATGGCGTTCCGCTGCGGCGTGGCGCTGCCGGGGCACTTCGGCGTGGAACTGGATGCGCGCAAGCTGAGCGGCACGGAGCGCAGCGAGCTGATGGCCGGGATCGCCCGCTACAAAGCGCTTCGGGAACGCCTGCACACCGGGCGCGTATGGCTGGGTGAAGTGGGCGACGGGGTGGTATGGCAGGCGCATGGTTCGGCTGAGGATCTGGTCGTGCTGGTGACGCGCACCCAGCCCACCACGATGCGGCACCAACCCAACCTGAAGCTGCCGATGGCCTTGGCGGGGCGCAGCTATAGGATCTTGTCTGACAAGGGCGAGCTAATGACCGTGGATGGCGGCTGGCTATCGCGCGTCGGCTTTGCCGTGCCGCCGATGCCGGGCGAAGCCGTGCTGGTGCTGGAGGTGCGATCATGAGCTTCGATCCGGCGGAGCATCCCCACCGGCGCCATGATCCGCTGAGCGACACCTGGCTGCTGGTTTCGCCGCACCGCGCGCGGCGGCCATGGCAGGGGGCGGAAGACGTGCCCGATGTGACGCGCCCGCCGCCGCACGATCCGGGCTGCTATCTCTGCGCCGGCAACACGCGGGTGAACGGCGAGCGCAATCCCGATTATACCGGGCCCTACGTGTTCCAGAACGATTTTGCCGCGCTGCTGCCCGATACGCCTGCGCCCGAGGCTGGCAGCGGACTGTTTCGCGCCGAAGCCGCGACGGGCGAGGCACGGGTGATCTGCTTTTCGCCCGATCATGGGCGCACCCTGCCCGAGCTTTCGCAAGGCGAACGGCGCGCGGTAATCGATTGCTGGTGCGCTGAGGCGGCGGATCTGGGACAGCGCTATAGCGTGGTCTCAATCTTCGAGAACAAGGGTGCGATGATGGGGTGTTCGAACCCGCATCCGCACGGGCAGGTCTGGGCCACCAGCCATGTTCCGCAGCTGATCGCCACCGAAGACCGCACGCAGGCAGCGTGGCTGGCGCAGAAGGGCCGCCCGATGCTGGCCGACCTGGTTGAAGCCGAAGCAGGCGGCCCGCGCGAGGTCTGTTCGTCGCAGCACTGGCTGGCGATCGTGCCATGGTGGGCGGTCTGGCCGTTCGAGACGCTGCTGCTGCCGCGCGGCGATGTGGCGCGGCTGCCCGACCTGACGGAGGCGCAGCGCGCCGATCTGGCGGTGATTCTGGGCGATCTGACCACACGCTATGACAACCTGTTCCAGTGCCCGTTTCCCTATTCGATGGGCTGGCACGGCGCGCCGTTCGGCCACGAGCCGAGCGCACATTGGCGCCTGCATGCGCATTTCTATCCCCCGCTGCTGCGCTCTGCCTCGGTGCGCAAGTTCATGGCCGGGTTCGAGATTCTGGCTGAAACGCAGCGCGATCTGACCGCTGAGCAGGCCGCCGAAAGGCTGCGCGCGTGCGGCGGGCCGCATTTCCGGAGCGGCACATGACCTTGGCGCAGCAGTTCGCGGCAGCCTTTGGCGCGCCCCCTGCCCTCACCGTGCGCGCGCCGGGGCGGGTAAACCTGATCGGCGAACACACCGATTACAACGATGGCTTCGTGCTGCCCTGCGCCATCGGCGTCGAATCGCGAATTGCCGCCCGCCCCCGCAGCGATGGCCTGATCCGTGTGACTGCCTGCGATTTCGGCGGGGCCATGGCCGAATGGCAGCCAGACGACGCGTTTGCCGCCAATGCCGCCGAGCCATGGGCAGACTATATTCGCGCGATGACGACGGCGATGGCGCAGCGCGGCCTTGCGCTGACCGGCGCAGATATCGCCGTGAGCGGGACAGTGCCCAAAGGCGCGGGACTATCCTCTTCCGCCTCGCTCATGGTGGGCATCGGCACCGCGCTGGCGGCGCTGGCGGGACTGACCATTGCGCCGGCCGAGATGGCGCTGATGGCGCAGGCGGGCGAATGCGATCATGTTGGCGTGCGCTGCGGGATCATGGACCAGCTGGCTTCGGCCAGCGGCCTGCGCGGCCATGCTCTGTTGATCGATTGCCGGTCGCTGGCGGTGCAGCCCGTCGCCCTGCCGCAGGGCGCGCAAATCCTGATCGTGCATTCGGGCGTGGCGCGCGGGCTGGTCGAAGGCGCCTACAACGAACGGCGCGCGCAGTGCGAGGCAGCGGCTGCAGCCATGGGCGTGGCAGCGCTGCGCGATGCCGATCTGGCCATGCTGGAGCGCGCACCGCTCGATCCGCTCACACTGGCGCGGGCGCGCCATGTGGTGACCGAGAACGCGCGCGTGCTCGCAGCCGCCGAGGCGCTGGCCGCAGGCGACCTCAGCGCGATGGGCGAGCTTATGGCCGCCTCGCATGCCTCGATGCGCGACGATTTCCAGATCACCGTGCCAAAAGTCGATGCGTTGGTGGCCGAACTGCAGGCGCTGATCGGGCCGGAAGGCGGCGCGCGGATGACCGGCGGCGGCTTTGGCGGCGCGGTTGTTGCGCTTTGCCCCGCGCACCGCGCAGAGGCCGTGCTGGACGCCCTCACTTATCGCAAGCCCGATGGTACGCCGCCGCTGATCCTGCGCGAAACCGCCTGCGATGGGGCTGGCCCCGCCATGACCGAAGACATGACCTAAGCCCCGCTTCCCCCGCCCTGCCGATGGCCGATGCCATTTCCAATCGATTGTTTCAGGATCCCCGTTCGATGCCCGTACTGACTTCACCCACAATGCTCTGGACTGCGCAGCACTTGCGGGCGCTCCGCACTGAAAGCAGCCACCAGATCCCGCTGGTTGATGGCGCGGCCCTGCGCCATCCGCTGCCGGGCTTCGACTTGTGGGACTTGTGGCCGTTGCAGCTGGCAGATGGCAGCACGGTGGTGATGGACGGCTGGACGCTATGGTTCGTGCTGTCTGCCCCTGCCGGGGAAGATCCCGAAGCGCGGCACGACATTGTCCGCATCCGGCTGATGGCGGCGCGCGGCGGGGATTGGCGCGATCATGGCAATGTGCTGCCGGATGATCTGAACCCCGGCAGCCGCGAATGGGCGGGCTCTTCGCTCTATGATCCTGAGACCGGCGCGGTGACG
>JAIXYF010000393.1 GCA_027490345.1 Novosphingobium sp. | reverse complement strand
TTCCGCTGCGGCGGGCGCTGTGGCGGTGAACCTTGGCAGCGGCACTGGCAGCGCAGGCGATGCGGCGGGCGATCTGCTTTCGGGCATCGAACGCCTGATCGGCACCGCGCAGGGCGATACGCTGACCGGCTCCAATCTGGCCGATGTGCTGGAAGGCGGCGCGGGGGCGGATGCGCTTTCGGGCGGGCGCGCAGCCGATACCCTGCTGGGCGGTGATGGCAACGACACCCTTATCGGCGGGGCAGGCGGCGATACGCTCGATGGCGGCGCCGGGTTCGATACGGCGGACTATTCCGGCGCGGCCAGCGCGGTGGCGATCAATCTGGATGAAACGGTTTCAGCGGGCGGCGAGGCGGCAGGCGATGTCCTTACTGCGATCGAGCGCGTGATCGGCTCGGCGCAGGGCGATACGCTGCACGGCGCAACCAGCGACGACGCGCTGGAAGGCGGCCATGGCAACGATACCCTGATCGGCGAAGCAGGCAGCGATACATTGCTGGGCGAGGCAGGCGACGACACCCTTGTCGGGGGCGCAGGCGCAGACATCATCGATGGCGGCGCGGGCAGCGATACGGCGGATTATTCGGCATCGACCAGCGCGGTCAATGCTGGCCTCGACGGCGCGGCCAACACCGGCGGCGATGCGGCAGGCGATACCATAGCCAATGCTGAAGTGCTGATCGGCAGCGCCTTTGACGATACCCTGCGCGGCGGCAGCGGCAGCGATGCGCTGCAGGGCGGCGCTGGCGGCGATACCTTGCGCGGCAGCGCGGGTGCGGACACGCTGGATGGCGGCAGCGGCTTCGACAGTGCCGACTACGGCGCAAGCAACGCGGCGGTGACCGTGAGCCTTGCCACCGGCGCCGGGCTGGGTGGCGATGCGGCGGGCGATGTGCTGAACGGGATCGAACAGGTGATCGGCTCTGCGCTGGCAGACCGGCTGACGGGCAGCAACAATGCCGATGTGCTGCAGGGCGGCGGCGGCAACGATCTGCTGGCGGGCGGGCTAGGCGATGACAACCTGCAGGGCGGCACCGGCAACGACAGCCTGACCGGCGGCGCGGGCAGCGATGCGCTGGATGGCGGCACCGGCACCGATATGGCCGACTATTCCGGATCGATTCAGGCCGTGCGCGTGGCGCTCGATGGCAGCGCCAGCGCGGGCGGCGATGCCGATGGCGATACGCTGGCCGGGATCGAGATCGTGATCGGTTCGGCGCAGGCCGATACGCTGATCGGCGCGGGCGCGAACGAGACGCTGCAGGGCGGCACGGGCGATGATACGCTGGTGGGCGCAGGCGGGGCAGACACGCTGGTCGGCGGCGATGGCTTCGACAGCGCGGACTATTCCGCCGCTACCGCGCGCGTGGCCGCCGCGCTGGATGGCAGCGCGGGCACCGCGGGCGAGGCGACGGGCGATACGCTAGCCACGATCGAAAGGCTGATCGGCTCTGCGTTCGACGACACGCTGGGCGGATCGGCACTGGACGATGCGATTCTGGGCGGTGCGGGTGCGGATACGATCAGCGGCGCGGCGGGCAACGATGCGCTGACCGGCGGCAGCGGCGATGATACGCTGATCGGCGGCGACGGAGCCGATGCGCTGGATGGCGGCACAGGCTTTGATACCGCCAGCTATGCCAGCGCTGGCAGCCCGGTCACCGTCTCGCTGAGCGGAACGGCGGGCAGCCGCAGCGATGCGGCAGGCGATACGCTGGTCAATATCGAGCAGCTGGTCGGCTCGGGCTTCGACGACCGGCTGAATGGCAGCAGCGCCAATGAAACCTTCCGCGCGGGCGATGGCCATGATGTGATCACCGGCGGCGACGGCGATGACCAGCTGTTTGGCGGGGCAGGTGATGACACGCTGGTCGGCGGCACTGGTGCAGACGCGATCAACGGCGGCGCAGGCACTGACACGGTATCTTATGCCACATCGCTGAGCGCGGTGACGATCAACCTCGATGGCAGCGTGTCCACCGGCGGCGATGCCGATGGCGATGTGATCTCCGGGATCGAACGCGTGATTGGCTCGGGCTTTGATGATGTGTTCAATGGCTCCACCGGCGCGGACCAGATCGAAGGCGGCGCAGGCGATGATGTGTTCCGCGCCAGCGCCGGGGCCGATGCGCTGACCGGCGGGGCAGGAACCGACACCATCGACTATGGCGCAGGCACAGCGGCGGTGACCGTGCGCATGGACGGCACCGCTTCTGCGGGCGGCCTTGCCGAAGGCGATGTGCTTTCGGGCATCGAACGGGTGATCGGCACCGCACTGGAAGACAGCGTGACAGGTTCGGCCGGGGCCGACACCATTCTGGGCGGCGCGGGCGGCGACACGCTCAACGGCGGCGGCGGGGCAGACAGCCTGCTGGGCGAAGCAGGTGACGACACGTTGATCGGCAGCGCCGGGGCGGATGCGCTGGACGGCGGAGCGGGGTTTGACACGGCAGACTATTCCGCCGCCGCCAGCGCAGTTGCCGTGCGGATGGACGGGGTTTCGGG
>JAIXYF010000019.1 GCA_027490345.1 Novosphingobium sp. | reverse complement strand
GAGAGGCATGGGGCGAATAGATCGTCACGCGGTAAGCCGGACGTCAGGCCCGAAGGCCCTTAAGCCACGAAAACCCTAGAAAAACTGGAGCGGGCGAAGGGATTCGAACCCTCGACCCCAACCTTGGCAAAATATTTCAGCCACTTTTCCCAAACTCTCCCAAGTACGATTATCTACGCTAAATCAGATGTTTATAATGTTCCTCTTTACGATTGTCTCCACCCATAATACCCTCGAAACGCTTAAATCTGGAGACAAAATGGAGACAAAGCACCCCTCTGAAATCTTTGTCTCCAAATGGAGGGTTAAATATGCCGACAGCGAAGTTGAACAAGCGCAATGTGGACGCATTCGCGCCGCCTAAAGATAAGCAGGCCGTCCTGTGGGACAGCGAGATCCGGGGCTTCGGTTTGCGGGCGCTGCCATCGGGGCTCAAGACCTTCATCGTTCAGTACCGCAACATCGAAGGGATCAAGCGGCGCATCAATCTCGGCCGTTATGGTGTCATCACGACGGAGCAAGCTCGGGATCTGGCGAAGATCAAGCTTGGCGAAGTTGCTGGTGGTCAGGACCCTGCAGAGGCAATTCATCAGGCCCGCAGTGGCATGACCGTCGCCGAGATTTGTGACTGGTATCTGGTTGAAGCCCGCGCCGGCAACATTCTTGGCCGCAAGAACCGTCCAATCAAGGCCTCCTCGCTCGCGATGGATGAGAGCAGGATCAACACTCACATCAAACCGATTCTTGGCCATCGCATGGCGAAAAGGCTGACAATCGCGGATGTCGAGCAGATGCAGGCTGATGTCCGGGACGGCAAAACTGCCAAGGCTAGAGGTAAAGGCCGTGGCGGTCGGCCCGCTGGCGGACCTGGCGTCGCGTCGCGATGCCTCGGGTCGCTGCAAGCCATTTTGGGTCATGCCAAGCACAAGGGGCTGATTGCGGAGCACCCAACCAGAGGAGCCAAGAAACTCGCAATCAACAAGAGGACGAGACGGCTCAGCACTGCCGAACTCGTCGCGTTCGGTAAAGCCATCGCCTATGCCGAACGTAATGGCGAAAATCCGACAGCACTTGCGGTGGTACGGACACTTGCGCTGACAGGATACAGACGGGAAGAGGCGCAGTCGATGAAGCGCGCCTGGGTGCATGCGGAGGGTGGGTTTGTCTCCTTCCCGGATACCAAAACCGATGCTCAGGTCCGTTCGATCGGCCCAGAAGCACTGAAGGTCGTTCTCGCCCAACCTGAGATCGTTGGTAACCCCTACGTGTTTCCGTCAATGACGGGCGCTGGCGCATACCAGGCTGCACCAGCCTGTTTCCGGAGAGTGTGCCAGTGGGCGGGAATTGAGGGCGCAACACTTCATACCCTTCGCCACACTTTCGGCAGCATCGCGGGCGAACTCGGTTTCACGGAACTGACGATACGGGCCATGCTCGGGCATGCTTCGCAGAACGTGACGCAAGACTACATCCATATCGATGAAGCTCTGAAGTTAGCGGTGCGCAAAACGTCAGACGAGATCGCCCGCCTGCTAGCCGAAGGCGCTGCATCGTTGCGCCCGGTCAGACAAACGGCGGCAGTTGAAATTTAACCTTGAAGGTGTATTTTCGGAAGCCAGAGAGAGCATCTCGCGCTGGGGTTTGCCGGTGAGATGCTGAACGATATTCGATCGACATCGGGCAAGGAGGTTTGAAGATGGGTCAGACTCGCTTTCATCCCAAGACCGGTGATGTGCTTCGGCGGGACGCGCGGATGCAAACGCTGAGCGTTGGCTCGTTGGCACGCGAAGTGGAGGTGCCGGGCTGGTATCCTGACGGCGATGGCGATTCCATCCATTCGGGCGCTGAACTTCAAGCTATAGATCAAGCCTATATCGAGTTGCGAGCGGCCTATGCCGCACGGGTCAAAGCCGTGCGCAAGAAGCTTGGCCTCACGCAAGAAGAGGCGGGTAGGATCATTGGAGGCGGACGGCGAGCGTTCCAAAAGTATGAGCGTGGTACAATGCAGCCCAGCGAAGCTGCGGTCGGCTTGATTGAGATTCTTGATCGCCATCCGGAAGAGGTGACAACTCTCCGCAATATCCGACGGTAGGCCGACAGGAGGCGATTCCAGGGTGCTGTCCGAAAAATGTACGCAAATTTCGGACATGCAGCGGGACCAAGCAGAAATGGTCTCGCCCGAAGGCGGGGCCGATGCCCCAGCTCGGCGCGCTCCAGATTTCAGAATTATCGCGCATGTGAGATGCGAGAAAATTCCGCGACCATACATCCGGCTGGCGCGGCGATCGGTGTCAAGCGCGCCCAAGCCGACGAGCGCGTCCAATTCGCGTGAGACCTATATGTCGATGGAGACGCCGTCATAGTGGCCATTCGATCTGCATCGCCCACCATTTCCAGTGAATGCGCGTGGCGTCGAACATGCTGCTTTTCTTGCACTGGCGTTAGTTCGACCCCGCCCAGAGGCGGGGCCGAACCCGAGGCCTCAGCTCGGCGGGTTCCAGATGATGACCTTCTTCGAAGGATCATCGCCCGGCGCGTTGGCGATGTTGCCATAGATGGTGCCGAATTCAGGAGCTGAGAGCGAGACCGAGACATATTCGGCGCCGGTGTTCTGCGAGAAGCGCTTCCAGCCTGCGCCCAGTTCGAAGCCGTTCTTGCGGCTGACGATGCGGTAGTCGGGTTCGCTGTCCTTGGTCTTGCGGTTGTTGGGGATGATGGCGATCGGTGCCGACACGGTCAGCGTTGCGAGGTTGCCTTCGAAGCTGTCGTCGGACTTCACGGTGAGGTTTGCGATGGTAGCCATGTCGTTTCTCCTAAAGGTGGTCGGGGACCATCCCCGATGGCGCCAAAAGAAGGGGCCGGGAGCCGCCGTCACCGCAGCGTCAGCGAAGGGCGAACCCCGCACGGGGTTGACGGCATTAGGCGTGACGAGACCCGCAGACAGGCGACAAGGAGGGGTGGTTTTCGCTCCGCCCGAGAACGAATGTCATTGGGCAATCGCCGTTTTCATCGACCAAAAGTCGGAGGCTTCCTCCCCACCGGATCACTGGATGGAGCGCAGCAGCAGTCATCCCTCACACGCAGCCACTAGCTGATCGAGAG
>JAIXYF010000376.1 GCA_027490345.1 Novosphingobium sp. | reverse complement strand
GGCGCAAGCCGCGCTTGGTTCGCTCGACCGGATCGCGCGCGTGGTCAAGCTTGGCGCGTTCATCGCCTCCACACCCGAATTCACCGATCAGCCCAAAGTGGCCAATGGCGCATCCGAACTGATGGTCGCGGTGTTTGGCGAAGCTGGCAAGCACAGCCGCAGCGCGGTTGGCGTGCCGGTTCTTCCCCTTGGCTGCGCAGTGGAAATCGATGCTGTATTTGCTCTCCATTCTGCTTGATCGCCTGCTGGCACCTCCGCCACCGGCGGAAAAGGTGGCTTGGCTCAAGGGCGTGATGTATGCGCACCGCGGCCTGCACGGGCCCGGACCCAGTGGTGCGACTTTTCCCGAGAATGCGCTTTCGGCCTTTGCGGCCGCCATCGAGGCGGGGCTCGGCATCGAATGCGATGTCCAGCGCAGCAGCGACGGGCAGGCCATGGTCTTCCATGATTGGGAGCTGGACCGGCTGACGGCCGAAACCGGCCTTGTCATCGAACGTAGCGCCGCCAAGCTCGCGCAGATCCGCATCATCGGCAATGATGAGGACACGATCCCCAGCCTGCGCCAGCTGCTGGATCTGGTGGCGGGCCGCGTGCCGGTGCTGATCGAGGTAAAGACGCGGCCTTCCACGCGCATTCCTGCTATCTGCCTTGCCGTGCGCCGCATGCTCGAAGGCTATCGCGGCCCGGTGGCAGTCATGAGCTTCGATCCGCGCGTCTCGCACTGGTTTGCCCGCCATTCCAGCCATATCGTTCGCGGTCTTGTGATGATGGAGGGAGGCAGCCGCACGCTTTTTGCGCGCACCCGCCGCCACATCATGCTGTGGCGCGCAAAGCCCGATTTCCTTGCCTATGATATCACCGACATGCCCAGCCGCTTTGCCACCTCGCAGCGCAAGCGCGGCTTTCCGGTGCTGACGTGGACGGTCAATTCGCCCGAACTGCTGGAGCGCGCCTGGAAGCATGGCGATGGCCCGATCGCGGAGGGAGCGGGGATCACGAAAGCCACCCGCGCGTGAACGTGACCGCGCGCGTCCACCATGCTGTCGGCGAAATTCCCGCTGCCGAGTGGGACGCGCTTGCCGGTGCGGGAAATCCCTTCACCCGCCATGCCTTCCTCACCCTGCTGGAGGAATCGGGCAGTGTCGGTGGGCGTAGCGGGTGGTCGCCGCTGCCGCTGGTGATCGAGGATGCGGCGGGTGTCGCCGCAGCGGCGCTGCCCGCCTATCTCAAGGGCCACAGCCAGGGCGAATATGTGTTCGATCACAGCTGGGCCGATGCCTGGCACCGGGCAGGCGGGCAGTATTACCCCAAGCTTCAGATCAGCGTGCCGTTCACCCCTGCCACCGGGCCACGGCTGCTGACGGGAGAGCACCCCGCGCTGGGCGTGCCGCTGCTGCGCGTGGCCGAACAGATCTGCGCGCAGAACACCCTGTCGTCTGCCCACGCCACGTTCATCGAGCCCGCGCAGGTTCCCGTGTTTCAGGAGGCGGGCTGGCTGCTGCGCACCGATACGCAATTCCATTGGGACAATGCCGGGTATGCCACGTTCGATGATTTCCTCGGCGCGCTGTCTTCGGAAAAGCGCAAGAACCTGCGCAAGGAACGCGCCAAGGCGCAGGACGGCGTTGAAATCCGCGCATTGACGGGCGATGCGATCCGGCCCGAGCACTGGGACGCATTCTGGGTGTTCTATCAGGATACCGGCGCGCGCAAATGGGGCCGCCCCTATCTGACGCGCGAGGCTTTTACTCTGATGGGCGAGCGAATGGCAGAGCAGATTCTGCTGGTGCTGGCCTATATCGGTGGGCAGCCGGTCGCAGGTGCGCTCAATTTCATCGGGGCGGAGGCACTTTATGGTCGGTATTGGGGCGCCGTGATCGACAAGCCCTTCCTGCACTTCGAGCTATGTTACTATCAGGCCATCGATGCGGCAATTGCCCTTGGGTTGAGCCGGGTGGAAGCAGGCGCGCAAGGCCAGCACAAGCTGGCGCGGGGCTACAAACCGGTGCCGACATGGTCAGCGCACTACATCTCCGACCCCGGTTTCCGCAGCGCCGTTGCTGATTTCCTCGAACGCGAACGGCAGGGGGTGGCGCAGGAACAGCTTTGGCTGGGCGAGCGCACTCCGTTCAGGAAGGGCTGAGGCTTTTTCGCACGCAGGTGTTGTGGGTGGGCATCCGCGACGACGCTAGTAGCCGACAAAACCACGTGTCCCCCCCGCTAGCCGCGTGTTTCAGACGCCCTGTGTTTCAGCCGACCTGTGTTTCAGCCGTCCGGGGTTGGCCGGAACGGCTGCGCCCTGCATGTGTTTAGTTATCGGACTTTGCGCTATATTGGTAATAGTTGTATCCGTAGTATTCGGAGTAGCGGTTGCCCATGTTGGTTGCGTCGAACTTGGTGAGGACGGCGCCGAGCACGACGGTTCGCATGCTGCGCAGGCGGCGCAGGGAGGCTTTGAGGGAGCCGCGGCGGCTGCGGTCTGATTGAACGACCAGAACGACACCTTCGACGATGGCTGCCATCAGCGGCGCGTCTGCAAGGCCCAGGACTGGCGGGCTGTCGATAATGACCAGATCGAACTGCGATACCATCTCGTCGAGGAGCATCTGCATGTGGTTCGAGCTCAGCAGTTCGGTCGGGCTGGGCGGAATGGGGCCGGACGTGATGACCTTGAGCGTTTCGACGTCTGTATCGCGCAGCACCTGATCGATGGTGCCTTGCGAGGTCAGCAGTGTGGACATGCCCAGGCTGTTGTCCGCGCCCGGTCCGGTCAGGAAGCGGTGCAGCGCAGGCCGGCGCAGGTCCACATCCAGCAGGAGCACCCGGCGGCCAAGCCGCGCGATGCCCGTGGCAATCGCCATGCTGGTGGTCGATTTGCCTTCGCTGGGCTGCGAGCTGGTGATGAGAATGGTCTTGGGCAGCCCGTTTGCGGTGGAATAGAGCAGTGCGCTGCGCAGCGAGTTGTAGCCTTCGCTGATCGGCGATTTGGGATCGTCGAGCGCGGCGCCGACTTCGAGTTCCTGCGCGAGCGGGATGACCCCCAGCAGCGACATGCCCAGCTTGCCTTCGACATCCTCGGGCACGCGCACCGAGTCGTCGAACTGCATGCGCAGGTAGACAAACGCAGCCGCAGCAACGATGCCGCACAGCAGCGCCAGCACCATGTTGCGCAGCAGATTGGGCGAGCTGGGGCGGATCGGCTGGACCGCCGGATCGATGATGGAGATGTTGCTGGCGCTGATGCCGGCGGCTGCGTTGAGCTCCTTGTAGCGCTGCAGCAGGCCTTCGTAGACGGTGCGGTTGGTATCGGCTTCGCGTGCCAGAAGGTTATACTGCACCAGCCGGTCCTGCTCTTCCAGCGAAGACCCCTTGAGCTGGGTGACCTGCTGCTTGAGGCTCTGTTCGGTTTCTGTGGCGGCATCGAACTGCTGCTTGACGGAAGCCCGGATGCTGCGGGCCACGCTTTGCAGCTGGTTGTCGATCACGCCGACTTGCGCGCGCAGCTGCACGACCGTTGGATAATCTTCCAGATGGTTGGCGCGCTGCTTCTGCAATTCCGATTGCACGCGCGCGCGTTCGGTCAGGAGCGAGGAAATGGCCGGGTTCGAGAGCACGTCCGGTGAGTTCAGCGGATCGCCATTGGCAATCAGCTGCCAGCGCTGCTGGGCCGCGATTCGGGCGGTTTCTGCCTGATTGGCCGCCGTATTGATCTGCAGCAGGCTGGCTGTCGTGACAGAGCTGCCCGAGCGGCCCTGTTCGGCATTGGTGCTGACGCTGCGATCCCGGATCAGGCCGGCCTCGCGGGCATAGGCGTTGAGCTCGCGCTCCGAAAGCTCCAGCTTGGCGCGGGCCTCCGTCAGCTGCCCGGAGATGAAATCGCGGGCGTAGGCCGAGCTTTCGAAGCGCCTTTGCAGGTTCGCCTGAATGAACTCGGCGGCCATCGTGTTGGCCATCTTGGCCGCCAGATCGGGCTGGGCGCTGGTAAAGCTCACCGTGACGAGGCGCGAATTGCGCGGCAACGCAATACTACGCGCCCGGTCAAGGGCGCCCAGCGTAAAGTCTTCCAGCTCGCTGCGGCTGAGATTGCCAGTTGGTTGGCGCATGCCCATCGCATCATAGAACCTGGCATTGCCCACGAGGCGAAGCTTCTGAGAAACCCGCTCTATCATGGCGCGGCTTTTGAGAATATCGACCTGGGTCTGCAGGAAGCGTTCGGTATCGGCCGCGCCGACCACCGGATCCTGCGAGATGTCGTCCTGCTTGCCCAGGATCTGGGCCGACTGGTCGTTGATCTGCATGGTGGTTTCGGCGGTGTAAAGCGGGGTCTGAAGCATGGTTGAAATCACCGCGATGGCCAAGGCCGACGCGATGATGATGCTGATGATCACCAGGTTTGCACGAATAGTCGTCAGGAGTTGACGGATATCGAAGCTGGGTTCGCCATCCCGATAGGTTTCGTCTTCCCCGTAGGCGGCCCCGTTGGCGGCATTGGCCGATCGTTGGTCCTGATCGGAACCATGTTCAGCCTGCGCGGGAGTATGAGTGATTTGCTGCACGGTACCGCCGAAGGTTAAAAACGGGTGAAAACGTTAAACACGGGCGCAGCCTGGAGCATATCCCGATAGATCGACTTGCCCTGCGAGAAGCCGACGACGACGACATCGCCGCCCAGGATCTGGGGATCGGGATCGCGGCCGGCCCGCACGCGGGACAAATCAAACCGCGCAGCCATGCGCTGGTTGTTGATGGTGCGGAAGATCACCACTTCATCCAGCCTGGCAATCCGGGTCGGGCTCTGGGCTAGCGCGATGGCGCCAAGCAGCGTCGTCTGGCTGTCAACCGGATAGGCCCCGGCCTTGGCGACCTGGCCTTCCACAGTGACCATCTGCCCGGTCTGCTCGATCACGTTGAGCGTGACGTTGGGATTGCGCAGGAACTTGGCACCGAGCCGCGAGGCGATCAGCGAAGAGGCGTCAGCGGGCGTCAGAGCTGCCACTTTGACCGTGCCGATCAGCGGAATCTGAATATATCCGGCATCATCGACCGGCAGCTTGTCGAGCGTGAGATCGGGTTCGCCGAACACGGCCAGCGAGACGATATCGCCGGGCGCAATGAGATATTGCGAAGGCACGGCCGCCCGGTCGATCGGCGGAATGATGGCATAGGCAGCCCCGCCAGTCGGCAAAGCGCTGTAAAGCTGCGACGAACATCCCGCGAGGCTGATGCCGATGAGCAGCAAACAGAAGGCCCCGATTTTCTTCACTGTGAAATTTGCCCTTCAGCAAGAATTTGAAGCCTACTATATCAAAACGATGCCACCTTCCATGACCCAGCGCAACATTGGATC
>JAIXYF010000327.1 GCA_027490345.1 Novosphingobium sp. | reverse complement strand
TGTCATGCAGCGCGCGGATCGCGAGCTGGTCCTCGATTGGTCCGGTGATAGCCATATTCTCTCCCGATTTGAGCCGAGCCTAAGGCGATTCCAGAGCGCCAGAAACTATCATTTCCGCGCGCTGTCAGGCCTCCCGATTTGGCTATTCTGGCGCGGAACAAGGCCCGGGGACCGCCGGGCACGAACCATGGATGGAGAGCGCGATGGATCTGGGTCTCAAGGGCAAGAAAGTCATCATGAACGGCGGGGCCCGCGGCATCGGCCTCGAAATCCTCAAGATCCTCGCCAGCGAAGGCGCAGACGTCGCGTTCTTCTCGCGCGATCAGGCCAAGATCGATGCCGCGCTGGCCGTCCTCGCGGGCAATCCCGGCAAGGCCCATGGCGACGCGTTCGACATGACCGGCAATATCGAAGGCTATGTGGCGTGGCTCAATGGGGCGGTGGAGAGGCTCGGCGGCTGCGACATCTTCATCAACATGGCCAGCGTTTCGGGCGCAGGCGCAACGCAGGACTGGCAGAAGTGCCTTGATGTGGACATCATGGCCGCGGTGAAGGGCATCGAGACGCTGACCCCGGCGCTCGAAGCATCCGGCGCAGGCTCGATCATCGTGATGTCGTCGACCGCCGCGGTGGAAACCTTTATCATGCCGCAGGCCTACAACGCGATCAAAGCCGCGCTCATTACCTATGCCTCGCAGCTTGGCCAGGCGCTCGCGCCCAAGGGCATCCGGGTCAACACTGTCTCGCCCGGCCCGATCGAGTTCCCCGGCGGCAGCTGGGAGATGATCCAGGGCGCGATGCCGGACTTCTACAAGAGCATCAAGGCGCAGATGCCGATGGGCCGCCTTGGCGCGCCGGACGAAGTGGCGCGCTCGGTCGTGTTCCTCGCCAGCCCCGCCTCGTCCTACTCCACCGGCGTCAATCTGGTGATCGACGGCGGCTTCACAAAGCGCGTCCAGTTCTGATCCGGAGCGGCAGCACACCATGAGCAAAACCCCCCGCGAACTCGCCGAGACCATGCTCGCCTGCATCGATGCGGGCGATTGGGCGGGGGTGATGGCCATCACCTCGCCCGACTATGTCGTCCATGAGCCGCCCGAGCTGCCCTTCGGCGGCGACTGGAAGGGACAGGATGCGCTGCTGCGCTTGTTCCCCCACGTGTGGAGCTATTGGGACGACGTGGTGGTGGACCGGCTGGGCATCCTGACGGACGAGAACTACTTCTGCCTGCAGCTGCGCATGACCATGACCTCCAAACTCACGGGCAACCGTATCAGCACTTCGCTGGCAGAGACGACACGCTGCGTGGACGGGTTGATGGTGGAATACACCATCCACTACCACGAGACCGCACTGGTCGCCCGCGAGGCGGGGCCGCCGCGCCCCGGTGCCGTGAAGCTGGAGGGCTGAGATGGACCGTCTGCAAGGCAAAGTCGCCATCGTGACTGGCGCGGCCAAGGGCCTCGGCGCGGCGGACGCGCGGCTGTTCGTGGCCGAAGGCGCGCGGGTGATCCTCACCGATGTGGATGATGCCGCTGGCAGCGCGCTTGCCGCCGAACTGGGCGAGGGCGCGGAATACCACCACCTCGACGTCACCAGCGAAGCCGCTTGGGAAGCGCTGATCGCTGATGTGGCGGCGCGCCATGGGCGGCTCGACGTCCTCGTCAACAACGCAGGCGTCGTCGAATTCGGTGATCCCGAAACGCTGACCGAAGCAAACTACCGCAAGATCATGGCCGTCAGCATCGATGGCGTGGTGTTCGGCACCAAACACGCGATTCCCGCCATGGCCGCGAACGGCGGCGGCTCCATCGTCAACATGGCCTCGATCGCCGCGATTCAGGGCGAACCGACGTTCGCCGCTTATAGCGCCGCGAAGGGCGCCATCGACGCCTACACGCGCGCGACGGCCGCTTATTCGATCAAGAACGGGCGCGGCGTGCGGGCCAATTCGGTGCTGCCGGCCGGGATTGATACGCCGATGGTACGCAGCCTGGGCGGCAAGCTGGCTGAACTGGGCGCCGCTGCCCCGGTGCACGATAACGCCACCGCGATGAACCGGCTGGGCGAACCGGTCGATGTGGCCAATCTCGTCCTGTTCCTTGCGTCGGACGAGAGCCGCTTCATCAATGGGCAGAGCCATGTGATAGATGATGGCGCTTCCATTATCGCCGGCGGAACGGTACCTCGTACAGATCGGTGATTGGGCGGAAATCCGCGCTTACCTATCACTTTTATGGCTTCTCAAGCGTAGTGCTGGGTGGCCATGTCATTTGCATGATCTGCGCGCGGCCAACACCGCCCGCGCGGCCTCGTAACCGGGAGATTGAAGGTGCAACTCAGCCGCGACCAATTGCTGCAGGCCTATCGCCAGATGAAGGTCATCCGCGAATTCGAGGAACGCCTCCACATCGATATCCAGACCGGCGAGATTGCGGGCTTCACCCACCTCTATTGCGGTCAGGAAGCCGTCGCGGTCGGCGTATGTGAACATCTTTCGACCGATGACAAGATCGTCTCCACCCACCGCGGCCACGGCCACTGTCTGGCAAAGGGCTGCGACGTGAACGGCATGATGGCCGAAATCTGGGGCAGCCGCGAAGGCCTGTGCAAGGGCAAGGGCGGCTCGATGCACATTGCCGATATCGACAAGGGCATGCTGGGCGCGAACGGCATCGTCGGCGCGGGCGCGCCGATTGCGGTGGGCGCCGGCATCGCTGCCAAGATCGATGGCAAGGGCCACGTCTCCATCGCCTTCTCGGGCGACGGCGCGTGCAACCAGGGCACCACGTTTGAGGCGATGAACATGGCGGTCGTCACCAAGGCGGCCTGCATCTTCGTGTTCGAAAATAATCACTATTCCGAACACACCGGGTTCGAATACGCGGTCGGCACCAACAAGGACATCGCCAGCCGCGCCGAAGCCTTCGGTATGAAGATCTGGCGCGGGGACGGCACCGACTTCTTCTCGGTCTATGAAACGATGCGCGAAGTGCTCGAATATGTCCGCGTTCCCGGCAATGGCCCGGCGGCGGTCGAGTTCGATACCGAGCGCTTCTTCGGCCACTTCGAAGGCGATCCGCAGCGCTATCGCGGCCCGGGCGAGCTCGACCGCATCCGCGAGACGCGCGATTGCATCAAGAAATTCCGCGCCAGCGTGACCGGCGCCGGGCTGCTTACCGATGCCGATATCGATGCCGTTGATGCCGATGTGATGGACGCCATCGAAACCGCCGTGGCCAAGGCCAAGGCCGCTGACCGGCCCACCCCCGAGGACGTCCTCTCCGACGTCTACATCTCGTACTGAGCCCTTCAGGAGCGCGACCAATGGCAAGAATGATGTATCGCGAGGCGGTCCTCTCCACGATCGCCGAGGAAATGGAGCGCGACGAGAATGTCGTCGTGCTGGGCGAAGATATTGTGGGTGGCAACGGCACCGCAGGCGGCCCTGAGGCCATCGGCGGCATCTGGTCGACCTCGACCGGCCTTTACGGCAAGTTTGGCGCAGACCGCGTGATCGACACCCCGATTTCGGAAAGCGCGATCATGGGCGCGGCGGCCGGCCTTGCGCTGGCGGGCAAGCGCCCGGTGGCCGAACTGATGTTTGCAGACTTCATCGGCGTCTCGCTCGATCAGATCTGGAACCAGCTCGCCAAGTTCCGCTACATGTTCGGCGGAAAGACCAAGTGCCCGGCGGTGATCCGCATGGCCTGGGGCGCGGGCTATAACGCGGCGGCGCAGCACAGCCAGGCTGTCCACCAGATCCTCACGGGCATGCCCGGCCTCAAGGTCGTGATGCCCAGCACCCCGGCTGACGTGAAGGGCCTGCTGCGCACCGCGATCCGGGATGATGATCCGGTGATCTTCCTGGAGCACAAGGCACTTTACGGCGTGAAGGGCGAAGTTTCTGACGACAAGGACTTCATGATTCCCTTCGGCCACGCACGCCTGACCCGCGCGGGCAACGATGTGACGATCGTCTCCACCGGCCTGCTGCTCGGCTTCTGCGAGGCCGTGGCCGACAAGCTGGCGGCGGAAGGCATCGGTTGCGACGTGATCGATCCACGCACCACCAGCCCGCTGGATGAAGAAGCGATCCTCGATTCGGTCGAAGTGACGGGCCGTCTCGTCGTGGTCGATGAAGCCACGCCGCGTTGCGGCTTTGCCGGTGATATCTGCGCCATGGTCGCCGAAAAGGCTTTCGCCAGCCTCAAGGCTCCGCCGCTCAGCGTCACGCCGCCGCACACCCCTGTCCCGTTCGCGCGCGAGCTGGAAACCGCGTACCTGCCCTCGATCCCCAAGATCGAAGCGGCGGTGCGCAAGGTCCTCTCCTACCGCTAAGGAAGCCGTCATGGCCGATATCCGCCCCTTCTGCATGCCCAAGTGGGGCATCGAAATGACCGAGGGCACCATTGCCGAATGGATGGTCCAGGAAGGCCAGGCGTTCACGCGCGGCCAGGTCATCTGTCTCATTGAAACCGACAAGATCACCAACGAAGTCGAAGCGGAATACGATGCCGTGCTGAAGCGCGTGCTCGTGCCCGCCAGCGACCAGCCGCAGCCGGTCGGCGCGCTGCTCGGCGTGTTCACCGATGCCGCGACGACGGACGCCGAAGTCGAGGCCTTCATCGCCGCGTTCAAGCCCGCCGAAACCGCCGTTGCGGCCAAGGCTGGCAGCGCGGAGACTGCGCCTGCTGCCGCAGCTGCGCCGGAACCGGCTCCCGCCGCCGCTGCTCCGGCACCGAAGAAGATCGTCACCAACCGCCCGATCAGCCCCGAAGCGCTCAAGCTGGCTGAAGCGAACGGCGTGGATATCGAGCCCATTCAGGGTTCCGGGCGCGGCGGCCGCATCACCTATCAGGATGTGGTGCAGGCCATGCGGCCCGAGCGCGCGCTTGCGCTGGGGGGTCCGGCCGAACTGCCGCAAGTGCCGCAGGCGGTCTATGCCTCGCCGCTCGCTGCGCGCCTTGCCGCGCAATATGGCATCGACCTCTCGTCGCTCAAGGGCACCGGCCCGCGCGGCCGTATCTCGAAGGCCGACGTGCTTGGCGCCGTGAAGCCCGCCGTGCCGGAAGCCGCCCCTGCCCCCGCGTTCGGCGCACCGTTCGTGGCCGTGGCCAACACGCCGGTTGTCCAGCCGTTCGACAAGGTGCGCAAAGTCGTTGCCCGCCGCCTGACCGAGGCGAAGCAGACGATCCCGCACTTCTACTTGCGCGTCTCGGCGCGAGTCGATGAGCTGGTCCAGCTGCGCAAGACGGCGAATGTCGTGATGGGCACCAAGGCTTCGATCAACGACTATCTGGTCAAGGCCGTCGCCATGGCGCTGGTCCGCCATCCGGATGTGAACGTGCAGGTCGCCGCCGATGCGGTGCACAGCTTCCCGCATGCCGACGTGGCGATTGCAGTCGCCAGCCCCAAGGGCCTCGTCACCCCGATCGTGCGGCAGGCAGACCAGATGCATATCGCACAGATTGCTGCCACCACCCGCGCGCTGATCGACAAGGCGCAGGCCGGGCGGCTGAGCTTCGAGGACATGGACGGCGGCACGTTCAGCATCTCCAACCTTGGCATGTTCGGGATCGGGGAGTTCGACGCGATCATCAATCCGCCGCAGGGCGCGATTCTGGCCGTGGGCGGGATAGGCCGCGTCGCTGTGGAAACCGCAGATGGCGACATTGCGTTCGAAGGCCAGATCAAGCTCTCGCTCTCGGTCGATCACCGCGCGATTGATGGCGCGGCGGGCGCGGCTTTCCTGCAGACGCTGAAGGCCCTCATCGAAACGCCGGAAAGCCTGTTCGCGTGAGCTGGTTCGCGTGATGGGGCACCTGCCCATCCGGCAGGTGGCCTATTTCTGCGCCGACGTGCGCGCGGCAGCCGCTGCGCACCACGCGGCTTTTGGCTCCGGGCCGTTCTTCGTGGCGGACAACATTCCGGTCGCGCGCTCGGTACATCGCGGCACCGAGCGCGTGCTCGATCATTCCTCGGCCTATGGCCAGTGGGGCGATGTGATGATCGAGTTCGTGCAGCAGAACAATCCCGGCCCCTCGCCGTTTCACGACATGTATGCGGAAGGCTCGGGCCGCTATGGCATCCACCATGTTGCCGTGTTCGTCGATGATGTGGACACAGCGCTTGCCGCGTTCGAGCGCCAAGGCGCGCCTTGCGCGATGCGCGCGGAAATGGCCGATGGCTTCGTGTTCGCTTTCGCCGACACCACCGCCACGCTCGGCCATATGACCGAGCTTTACAGCCCCCGGCCCAGCCTGACCGGCTTCTACGCGATGATTGCCGATGCCGCCAAGGAAGGCGCGCCGCAGCGCGATCTCATCACCACCATCCGTTTGCGCTGAAGGCCCCCACCATGACCACCAACCGCTTCTGGCAGCTTGATGCCCACCCCAAGGGCGACGACTTCGCCAGCGCGCTGACCATGCGTGAGGAAGCGCTGCAGCCGCTGGCCGAGGGGCAAGTGCGCATCGCGGCGCAGTGGCTCTCGATGGACGCGGGCACGCGCATGTGGATGAGCCCGCGCACCGATGGCTATCAGCCGCCGCTGCCGCTGGGCACCAAGATGTCGGGCCTTGTCATTGGACGGATCACCGAAAGCCGCGATACCGCTTTCCCCGCAGGCACGCTTGTGCGCGGCTTTGGCCAGTGGGCGGATTACTCGGTCGTCACGCCTGCCGAGGCCGGGCTGATGGCGCTGGATGAGGGCCTGCCCGATCTGCGCGAGCATTTTGGCGCGCTGGGCATGAACGGCTGGACCGCGCTGCTGGGCGTGCGCGATACCGCGCGCATCCAGCCCGGCCAGTGGATCGCCGTTTCCGCCGCAGCGGGGGCGACGGGCAGCCTTGCCGTGCAGGTGGCGCGCAACCTTGGCGCGCATGTCGTCGGCATCGCGGGCGGGCCTGCCAAGTGCGCCTACCTCACCGAGGAACTGGGCGCGGATATCGCCATCGACTACAAGGCGGACGATATTGCTGCGCGCCTCGCCGCCGAAGTGCCGGGCGGGCTCAATGCCTATTTCGACAATGTCGGCGGGCCGATCCTGGACGCGATCCTGCCGAATATGGCGCTGTTCGGCTGCGTCGCGGTCTGCGGGCTGGTTGCCGCCTATGATGCTGACCGGCCACTGCCCGGCCCTGCGCGTTATGATCAGGTACTGATGAAGCGGCTGCGGATCGAAGGCTTCTTCGTCCCCGATCACTTCGGCCGCGCGGAAGAATTCATCCCGCCGCTGCGCCAATGGCATGACGAGGGCCGTCTTGTTTCACGGTTCGACGAGACGCCCGGCCTTGAAAACACGCTCGCCGCCTATGCACGGATGCTGGGCGGCGGCGCTATCGGCAAAGTCCTTGTGAAGGTGGCGTAACGTTTCCCCCTCCCGCTTGCGGGAGGGGGCGAAGGCGGACTCAGTCCGCCATCCACTTTTCCAGATTTTCGTGGAAGTAGCGCACGCGGCGTTCCTGAAACGCGAGGTAATCGCGCTTGTAGCCGCGCGAATGCAGGCCGCGCTGCTGCGCTTCCCACACCGAGACGTCCTGATCGATGCCAGGCCCGGCGGAAACCTCGCCCCACTTGCCCTGCACGTGCGGTGCGGGGACCGAAACGTCGACCCATTCGGACATCGACTGCGAGTAGTACCGCGTCGTGCCGGCCGGGAAGAGTGTCATGTACCACATGTCGAAATAGCACTTTTCCGGATCGGTCTCATGCGGGCGGGCACGCAGCCAGATGTTGCCATCGGGCTTCAGGCTGAACGAGAGATTCGGGAAGATCGTGTAGTGCCAGTGATCGGTTAGCTGGTCATCGTGATAGGTCGAAAAGTCGAAGCCCTTCTCCGCGCCCTTCTCGCGCTTCGCTTGCTGCAGCGCCTTGCGGATTTCGCCAGTCTTGCCGCCGCGAAACTGCTCGGGATCGAGCCCCCAGAACTCCAGCTCCTCGCGCAGCATTTCCAGCGTCTCAGCCTCGCCGCCGCGCAGCTGCTTGGTCGGCCCGGCGCCCGGCATGAACATGCGCGCGTGGCCTTCGGGATAGAGATCGAACTGGCACTGGCTATATGCGTATTCCATCACGAACTTCGTCTGCGGATGGACGAAGGGCACGTGATAGCTCTCGTTGAAGTTGTCCTGCACCAGCTTCCAGTTGAAGTTGCCCTCGATCGTAACCCAATGTGTGCGCACCATCGCGTCCATCGGATAGGTATCGATCTGATCGGCAATCGGCCCCATGAACTGGCGCAAGGGCGCCGCGTCGTCGTCCATGTTGATCCACACGAACCCGGCCCAGGTTTCGCACTTCACCTCGATCAGGTTGAGCTTGCCGCAAGGCGAGCCCTGCACGAAATCGGCCTCATCCGGCACGACCTTGAGCTTGCCGGCAAGATCATAGGACCAGCCGTGATAGGGGCAGACGAGCCGCTTGGAATGGCCCTGCTCGCCGGTCACCACCGGCATCGCGCGGTGCTGGCACACGTTGTAGAACGCGCGCACATGCTCATCATCGCCGCGCACGCAGACGATGGTTTCGGGACCGAAATCGGCGGTCAGCCAATCGCCCGCATTGGGGATCTGGGCCTGCGTGCCCGCAATCTGCCAGGTCTTGGTCCAGATCTTGTCCCACTCGCGGTCCGCCCATTCCTTGGAGAAATAGCGGTTCGGCGTGATCGGCGAATTGCCCAGCGGCGGATCGGCCAGCGGGGAGATATCGGCCAGCGACGTGGCGCGGGCACGGGCGAGCTGTGCTTGCGTTGTCATGTCATGGTTTCCTTGTTCAGGCACCTGCGAAGTGTGTGTAGGATGGATCGGCGTGGCCGCGTGCCCCGAAAGCGTATCCGGGCATGTTCGCGCGGTCCCACATGTCGGTCGAAGCTGCCACCGTGCTCCAATCGTAGACGGCGTGGCGGTGCGACATCTTCCAGTCCCCATCCCGTCGCTCGAACCGATCAAGATAGCGCCCGGCGGCGACCATGAAAGTGTCGCCGCCCCCATTTTCTTTGGCGCCCGGGACATGGTGATGCGCGATGAAATAGGCCTCGCCCTGGGCCTTGTCGCCGTCCACCTCGATCAGCACGTTGCCGATCATGTGCTGGGTGCGGCGCATTCCGGCGAGGACTTCCATCACCCACGGCACGAAGTCTGCGGCCGTTCCCTGATACATCCCATGATCGTCGGTGGCATCGGGGTGAAACACCGCGCGCACCAGATCGGCATCGCAGCGGTCAATCCCGCGCGCGAGGCGGTGGACGAGTTCGGTGCAGGCCATCTTGTCAAGCAGCAGCGCCACGCGCGGATCAAGGTCAGCGGCCATGGTTCAGTCTCCGGTATAGAGAGGATCATCGGGCATGCGCTGGCCGTGGCGCTTCAGCGTGCCATAAAGCGGCCCGTCCCACTGGGCGGTGGAGGGGCAGTTACGGCTCCAGTCAAGCACATAGCGGCGGTGCGCCAGGCGCCATTCGTCGCCGCGTTTCTCCAGCCGATCCAGATAGCGGCCGCCAACGTCCATTTCCTGCGGGCCATCGGGCGAGTCGACTTCATGCCAAGCACGGCAATACGTCTCGGCAGTCGCAGTATCGCCATCGATGTCGATCAGCATGTTGCCAAGGAAATGCTGCGTGCGGCGCATGGCGGCCAGCGCGGGCAGCACGGCCTCGGACCAGCCGAGCGCCGGGGCATCGCCGGTGCCGTAATCGACCAGCGCATCGTCCCACCACACGCTCTTGAGCACCTCCAGATCGCAGCGGTCGATCCCGCGCGCATAGCGGCTGAGCACATCCATGATCGCCAGCCGGTCGGCGACCTCACCGGGGTATACTGTGCTCATCGGGTCCGCATCTCCTCACGGCGGCAGCTCAGATCGTCGGGTGCCCTTGCGCCCCACGGAAACATGGCCTCGCCTCCGGGCAGATCGGCGGCAGGCTCATCGCGCACCCAATCGACCAGCTCGCTGCGATGCGCGATCTTCCACACGCCGGCGCGCCGCTCGTACCGGTCGACGTAGCGCCCGGCGACGAACATGTCGCGCTCGCCGCCGCCATCGCCCGCCACACGGTGATGCGCCTGAAAATAGACTTCGCCGAACGCGATGTCTGCACTTTCGAAATCGATCCGCACTTGCCCGATCATGTGGTGATTGGCCTTGTGCGGGGTCAGCACCTTCTGCGCGAAGGCCACGAAGCCCGGCGCATCGCCCTGCCAGCCCGCACCGTAGTCGGTCGTCGCGTCATCATGGAACACCGAGATGTGCAGCGCCGGATCGAGCCGGTCCTGCGCGCGCATGTAATCGCAGCTGAGATCATAGATGGCCTGCCACGAGGTGAGGCGATCAAGCGGTTCCATCGTCAGGGCCTTTCCAGATAGCTGTCGATGGTCTGGTGGAACTGGCGGATGCGCGCTTCCTGATAGTTGCCCAGCGTCTGCCCACGCTTGGCTGAGCCGAGAAAGCCCTGATACTGCAGCGCGAGGTTGTCGGTATCCTGATCGTAGACCCCGCCAAGGCCGGGGTTCATCCCCGGCGCTTCGGCATAGGATTGCTCGACCGTCAGCCGCACCGGCTCGGGCGGATGCTCCACCGGGGTTCCCGGCGGTACCAGCTTCAGGAACATGAGATCGAACAGCGAGCGCGAGGGATCATTGCCGATGGGCCGGAACCGGTAGATCATCGGCAGCGACACGCCCGGAAACAGGCACATGTTGGGGAACAAGTGATACTCGATGGAATCGAGCA
The DNA here is from genome assembly GCA_027490345.1 of Novosphingobium sp. Taxonomy (GTDB): domain Bacteria; phylum Pseudomonadota; class Alphaproteobacteria; order Sphingomonadales; family Sphingomonadaceae; genus Novosphingobium. The sequence goes on along the minus strand of JAIXYF010000327.1, from coordinate 12,770 downwards.
TCTCGCTGTCCGAATAGATATCGAGCGGCACGCCTAGCTCCGCCGACATCTGGCCCCGCAGCACTTCTGCAGCATAAGACCGCGCCGTCCGCCCCTCGGGCAGCGACCCGCCGCCGACGCGCATCCGGTCGAACAGTTCCTGCTCGGTCTGATTGCCCGTGTAGTGCGGGCTCGCCACGCCAATTGTGTGGACAAAGCGCGTCACATGGTCGCTGAACAGGTCGTATTGTGCATTGGCGTCCGCGGCCGTCGGCAGGGCCTGCGAATGGGTTTCATAGACGTGATACGCTTCGAGAAACGCCTCCTGCGCGGCCTTCCAGTTGGTCGGCAGTTCCTTTTGCACATGCAGCGCAATGCGCCGGTCGGCCAGATCCCAGCGACCGGAAAAATGCTCGGCCAGCGGCCCCAGTTGCTCGGCCAACGGGCGGGCATCGGGATCGAGGTTGATGAACACGAACCCGCCCCAGGTTTCCATCCGCACTTGCGGCAGGCTGAAGTCCTCGTCGTGCACATGCGGGAAATCCCAGCGGCAGGGGAGGTGCGAAAGCCCCCCTTCCAGCGACCAGCGCCAGCCGTGGAACGGGCAGCGAATTTCCGCAGCATTGCCGCTGCTGTCGGACCTTTTCAGCTGGGTGCCCCGGTGCAGGCACACGTTGCGATACGCGCGGATTTCCATGTCATCGCCGCGCACGATGAGGATCGACCACGGGCCGATATCATAGGTGATATAATCGCCCGCTTCGGGAATGTGCTCCACGCGCGCGGCCCATTGCCAGGTGCGCGCCCACATGTGGGTGAACTCGCGCGCCATGAAATCGGCGCTGGTGTAGCGATCGTAGGAGATGTCCGCGTCGCCCGCGAAGGCATAAGCCTCGGCGATCAGCGCAGGCGGTACATCCTGTCCGTCAGCCAGAATGATGTCGCGCGTGCTCGGCCCGGGGCAGCGCGCCACGCCGGGCTGCGCGGAAAGCGGCAAACTGGTCTCAAGGTTCATGCGCGCAAGCTCCTTTGCAACGTTGTCTGCCCCTTCCGGCCTGCGATCAATAGCGCACGGTGATCTGCATCCGCACGGTGCGCGGCATGGCACCATAGCCGATGATATCTCCCAGCCTTGCCGCGTTGCAGCGGGTTTGTGGCTGCTGCCGCAACCGGCAAGGTGGAAGCGGCGCAGCGCGCCGTGCCCGAAAGGAAAAAATCCGTGTGCCGCATTTTTGCCTCTCCCGCTAACTTGCCTTTCCGCCCGGATTCTTCCGGGTCTGGGCATCGTGCAGCGAGGGTATCAAACAGGATACCGTGCTCAACTGCTTAAGCGGCAACTTCATACATTTGATAGGAAACCGGCAGATGTGCCGGGACCTAGCCGAGCACGGTGATCCGCACTGTCACACGGCTGCCGATCCCGACCCCGGTGGTCTTCTGCACGGACACTTTAACGGGCAGCAGATAGCCCCCGGCGCGCGGAAACAACGAGGACGTGAACGGCGCGCCGTCCACCTCCGCACTGACCGGAACCACGCCCCACCCATAACTTGCAAGGCGCGCGGCGTGGCGCAGTTCACCCATAAGCTCGTCTGGCAGGGGCACGAAGAGATAGGGCGCGGGGCCGCGCCATTCGATCACGGTGCCTTCGAACACCGCATCAAACAGCGGCTCGCGCCCCTCATCCGCCATTACCAGGCGTGCGGTTCGCCGTTCCATTTGCGAAACTCGCCGCTGTCTTCCAGCATCCATTCTTCAGCCAGCTTACGCAGGCCAGCCGCGCTTTCTTCGGGGCTGATCTGGGCATGCGGGCCGCCCAGCTCGGTCTGCACCCAGCCGGGATGGACCACCCCCAGAATCACCCCACGCGGCTTGAGGTCGATCGCCAGCGACCGGGTCAACCGATTGAGCCCCGCCTTGGCTGCCGCATAGGCATAGAAGCCGCCCATCGGCCAGGTCGATGCACCCAGCTGGCTGGTCACATTGATGACCTTGCTGCCCTCGCTCATGCGCGGCAGAAACGCCTGCAGCACTCTGAGCGGGCCTTGCACCATGATTGCGAACGTCTCGTTCCAGGCGTCCCAGTCCGCGCCTTCCAGCTCATTGGCAACCGGCCCCGAAACGCCCGCCACGTTATAAAGCACATCGACCGGCGCATCGCCGCTTTCCGCCGCCGCGCTGCGTACGGACGCATCACGCGCCACATCGCACGCGTGAATGGTCAGCCGCCCGCCCGAGGACGCCGCCAGCGCCTCCAGCTCGGTGCTGGCCTTGCGCGGCAAGGCCAGCACGCGGTCGCCCGCCGCAACATGCTGCGCAGCAAGCGCAAGGCCAATGCCCCGCGCAGCTCCGGTAATCACGACGGTCGCCATGGTCTTTGTTCCTTTCGCTTACAGCTTGAGCAGCTGCTTGCCCTTGTTCGAACCCGAGAACAGCCTCTGTAAAGTTGCAGGTGCGTTCTCGAAGCCGTGCTGCACGTCCTCGCGGTAGGCCAGGCGGCCCTCGTTGACCCACTGGACTAGGCGGCGGCGGATATCCGGGAACTCGCTGGCCCAATCAAGCACGATGAAGCCCTGCATACGCGCACGGCGGAACACGAGGTTGAAGTAGTTTTCCGGACCTGCAGGCAGGTTGCCCGTTTCGTAGCGGCTAATGCCGCCGCAGATCACCACGCGGGCCCCCGTCGCGATGCAGGCGAGCATGTCGTTCAGGATCTTGCCGCCGACATTGTCGAAGATCACGTTGATCCCGTTCGGCGCCAATTCCTTCAATTGCGCGCGGATCGGCCCGGCCTTGTAATCGATGGCGTGGTCGTAACCGGCCTCTTTCACCAGCCACTCGCACTTCTCGGGGCCGCCCGCGATGCCGATCACGGTGCAGCCCGCGATCTTGGCCAGCTGGCCGACGATCGAACCCGTGGCGCCCGCCGCACCCGAGACGACGACAACATCACCCGCCACCGGCTCGCCCACCTTGAACAGGCCGCAATAGGCCGTGACGCCAGTAGTGCCGAGGATCGAGAGCATCGCCGTGGGCGGCAGATCGGGCATGCAGGGGATCAGCCCCTCGCCATCGTGGATCAGGTATTCGCTCCAGTTGATCGAGCCTGCGAGCGTGGTCCCTACCGGGAACTTGCCGCCATTGCTGGCCACGACTTCGACAATGCCCGAGCCGCGCATGACATCGCCAATCGCCATCGGCGCAACGTAGTCGGCGATGTTTTCCATCCAGCCCTTCTGCGCCGGATCGAAGCCGAGGAAGTGCGTTTTCAGCAGCATCTGGCCCGGGCCCGGCTCGGGCAGCGTGTTCGTCACCAGCTTGAGGTCGTCATCGTTGATCGGGCGGCCACGCGGATGTCCATTGAGCAGCCATTGGCGGGTTTCAGTCACACGGAATCTCCCAGAAGTGATGCGTTGTTGCCGAGACTAGCGGCACCTTGGCAGGTGCGGACCTACCGAATTGAATGAGCCCCAAAGGGCATTAGCGCGCCACTCCTGCCAGCCGCGTGGGCAGGGCCGGATCGCGCGGATCGTTCCAATCCTGCCGCGCAGCCCATTCGGCAAGGCTGGCAGGCTTGTGCTGGAAATGCTGCGCCATTTCTTCGCCCGTCACCACCAGCGGCGACTGGGCTTGCGCGTTGTACCAGCGATAGAATTGCGCCATCCCGTCGTAGATCGAGAGCGGCTTCACATCTGCCGAACCTGTTACAAGGAGGCTCATGGCCGAGGCGAAATCGTCCGGTGTCAGGCTCTTGAACGTGATCGCCTTGCCCGAAACCTTGCTGAGCGTGGCGGCCACTTCATCGCCCACCAGCGCTTCCGGCCCGCCGACCTTGTAGCGCCCGCTGGGCAGATCGGCATTGGTCAAGGCTTCCACCATGAATGCCGCCACGTCATCGAGGCAGATCCACGAGATCTTGAGATCAGGCTTGGCCGGATAGGCAAAGATGCCCTTGTTCACGATGCCGGGCTTGTTCCAGCTGCGGATCATGTTGTCCATGAACACGCGCGATTCGATGATGGCCCATTCGCATCCGCTTCCCGCAATTGCCGCGATGATATCGCGCCGCCCATCCATGGCCGGGCTGCCGATATCCTCGTCCGCGACATGGCAGCTGGTGTGGAAGACGATGCGCTTCACGCCGTTCGCCTTGCCCGCCGCGGCGATGCTGGCGCCCATCTTCTGCGCCAGATCCCGGTCGAACACGAAGGGCAAGTGCGCGGCAATCGCGTCCATCCCCTTGCCCGCCGCGATCATCGAGGCTTCGTCATAGATGTCCGCCGCCACGGTTTCGACATCGGCGAACTCGGTGCCCGCCAGCGCCTGCGGATTGCGCAGCGCTGCCACCGGGGTCATGCCGCCTGCGATCAGCCGGGTCAGCAGCGGATGCCCCTGGTCGCCCGTCGCGCCCAGCACCAGAATGCGCTTCATTTTGATTTCCTTATTGATTGGCGAGCCGCGCGGCCGTGCGCCCCGCAATACATCCAAACGTCAGCGCCGGGCCGAGCGTGCCGCCTGCACCCGCATAGACGCTGCCCGTGGGGCAGGCGATCACGTTGCCCGCGCCATAGAGCCCGGGGATCGGTTCACCCTCCACATCGAGCACTTGCGCCGCGGCATTGGTACGCGCGCCGCCATTGGTGCCGAGCGCGCCGAGTTTCAGCTGCACCGCGTGGAACGGCCCCTGATCCAACGGTCCCAAAGTCGCTGCCGCGCCGGGGCGCGAACGGTCACCGTAAAAGTGATCGTAGGCGCTGACACCGCGCCCGAAATCCGGGTCCTGTGCGTCTGCAGCATGATCGTTGAAGCGTTCCACCGTGTGCAGCAAATTTGCAGCATCAATGCCCATCTTCGCAGCCAGCTCTTCCAGCGTGTCGCCCGTTAAAACCCAGTCGGGCAGCGGATCGAACGGCATGACCGTGCCCAGCGGATAGCGCGCGCGATATTGCGCATCGAACACCAGCCAAGCCGGGTTGTTGGGATAATCGTAACTCGCCGGATCGAACTGGTGGAACGCCCCCGCCAGCGAGGAATAATTGTTCGCCTCGTTGCAGAAGCGCTTGCCTGCACGGTTGACCAGCAGGCTGTGCGGCAGGGTGCGCTCGATCAACACCGGGCTGGCGCGCTGCTCGCCGCCCGGCCACTGCGCGCCGTCGGGGGAGAGCGTGGGCACCCACCACGCCGAGGTCATGTTGCCCAGGCCCGCGCCGACGGACATGGCCAGTTTCAGCCCATCGCCGGTATTGCCCGGCGGCGAGGCGGGCATATCGAGCGGGCCGCGAAGGAAGGTTTTCTTGAGGCTCTCGTTCCATTCGAATCCGCCGGTTGCGAGGATCACGCCCCGGCGCGCGCGGATGCTGCGCCCGCCTGCAAACTCCACACCGGCAATCCGGCCCTTCTCCACGATCAGCCGCTGCGCCTTCATGCCCAGCTGTGGTTCGATCCCGCGCGCGAGGCAGGCGGCCAGCAGCCGCCCGACCATTGCTTGCCCGAACCCGCGCAGGTCCGCTTCCGCCCGGCGCTTCAGCTCCGCCGGATCGACATAGCCTGACGAACCACCGAGCGGCGTTTCGCGCAGCATCATGCGCTGGATCACGCCGTCGCTGAACACCTTCTCCGCCCACGGCCCGAGCGTGGTGAAATCGAACAGTTCGTTATCCAGCGCCCGCCCGCCTTCGGGTTTTGCGCCGGGCCGGTCGAGGTAATAGTCCGGGTAGCTTGGCAGGATGCTGACCGACAGTGCGCCTGCCTCTTCCAGAAACGCAAGCGCGCCGGGTGCTTCGCGCACAAAAGCGCCCAGCACATCGGTGTCCATCTCTCCATGATCAAGGCTGCCGAAATAGGCGAGCGCGTCTTCCTCGCTGTCGGCGATTCCTTCGGCTTGCATACGCGGGTTGTTCGCCGCCCAGATGATCCCGCCCGAAACCGCCGCCGTGCCGCCCAGCCGCTCGCTCTTTTCGGCGAGCGTGACCGACGCGCCCGCTGCATGGGCAGACAGCGCCGCCGCCATGCCGGCCGCGCCCGCGCCAATGATCAGGACGTCGGTGGTCTCGCTCACCTCACAGGCCCCCCGCCACATAAAGGCACTGCCCCGTGACCCAGCTCGATGCCGGTGAGACGAGATAGAGCGCCGCTGCCGCGATATCCTCCTCGCGGCCATAGCGCTGGAGCGGGATACCGATCATTTCGCGCAGCGCCTCGCGCCGTTCTTCATCGCCCGTGCGCATGCAATCGTTGAAGTTCTCGGTCGGGATCGGGCCGGGCGCAACCGCGTTCACGCGGATCTTCGGTGCCAGTTCGCGCGAGAGCGTCTGCGTCAGGCTGTTCACCCCGGCCTTGGCCGCGCCGTACGGTCCGTTCTTGACCTGCGGGCCGAACGCGGCCCGCGAGGACGTATTGAGGATCACCCCGCCCGCCTCACCCATCGCCTTGGCGGCGACCACCGCGCCCATCCACACGGCCTTGAGATTGAGATTGACCTGCGCGTCCCAGCTTTCTTCGGTGGTTTTGGTCAGATAGCGCGGGTTGCCATCGGGGATGCCGCCCGCATTGCTGACCCAGATGCCGAGCGGCCCCAACTCTGCCACTGCCCGCGCGGCCAGGTTTTCGAGCGCAGCCATGCTGGTCGCGTCAGTCGGCACGGGAAGAGCGCGGCGGCCCAGCGCGCGGATTTCTGCGGCGACAGCCTCGATATCCGCTGCCGTGCGCGCGCCCAGCGCCACATCTGCGCCCGCTTCAGCTAAGGCAATGGCGATGGCCCGGCCAATGCCCTTGCCCGCGCCGGTGACGACCGCGACTTGTCCGTCGATGCGGAAACCATCCAGAATGCTCATGCCGGTTCTGCCTCTCGTTCCATCCCACCTTGTTCCATCTGGGTGACGCGCGGATCATTCGGCCAGACCCATTCCTGGCCGATCACCTGTTCCACCGCGAGGTGCGGCGGCACCCGGTTCAGCCCGATCATCTTGTCGCAGGTCTGGTGGAAGCTGTAGATGCGCGCTTCCTGATAGCTCAGCGGTACGGACTTGAAGCCGTCGCTCTCCATCGACTTCTGGATCGCTTCGCCGAACTGGGTGTCTTCCAGAATGATCGGGCTCATTTCGCGCCCGCCTTTGCCGTCTGGCACGGTCCAGAGGTCCGGCACCGGGCCGTCACCCCAATCCAGCGCCATAGTGATCAGTTCCAGCCGGGTCGTGTTCAGTGACGTCGGCCAGAAGATCAGCGGCGGAATGAAAAAGTTGGACAGCGGCGAGACCCAGTTGGGGAACATCGTGTAGCTCTGCGTGGTGGTGCGCCCAAGTTCGCCCACCGTCTCGATCGACTGCCATTCCGGCGGATTGTCGATGGCCCGCACATGTTCGCGGTTGGTGTCCTTCGGCGCGGGCGCGATCATCCGCGCATGGCCATGGCGGTACATCGTGTTCACGTTGCGCTTGTGATCGACCAGCGGCGCCACTGTATCGGGATGGATGAAGGGCACATGGTAAACCTCCATGTTGGCCTCCATCGCCACCTTCCAGTTGCACTTGAGGTCGAACGACTGGCGCGCAGCGAGGCGCACTTTGTCGAACGCGAACTCCTCCCACTCGTCCCAGATCGGCCCCATCCACTCACGCAGGGACATCGCGCCCTCATCGAGGTTCACGTAGATGAGCTTGCCGTACATCTCGCAGCGCACGGAAATCAGGCTGCGGCACGACTTGTCGAAATTGCTGCCGAAATCCTGCGATTCGGGCACGCCGACCAGCGCGCCGTCGGTCTTGTAGGTCCAGTTGTGGTAACCGCACATCAGGCGGGGCGCGCGTCCGCGCTGCTGGGTGACGACCGGCGCGCCGCGGTGGCGGCAGGTGTTGTAGAACGCGCGGACCACTCCATCCATGCCATGCACGATGATCAGCGGCTGCCCGGCATTGTCCCACTGCATGAAGCTGCCCGGTTCCGGCACTTCATCAAGGTGCGCCGCAAACAGCCAGCTCTTCTTCCAGATGTGTTCCTGCTCAAGGTCGTAATACTCCTGCGAAGTATAGCGCCCCGCAGGCAGGTCCGGCAGAGGCGGGAAGCCTTCGGGCGGGGTGGTGCGCGCCGCTTCCCATTCCATCAGCCGCTTGATCGTGTCGACCGTCTGCTGATCCATCATCTGCCGCACTCCTTTTCGCGCAAACGCCTCAGGCGTTTCCTGCAATCACCGATTTCGCATCGTCCGCCCGGATCGCCGCGCCATTGATGAACTTGCTCTCGTCGGAGGCAAGGAACAGCACCGTGTAGGCAATGTCGTCCGGCTCACCCAGCTTGGTGATCGGCCCGGCGTTCAGCGCTTCTTCCGCGCCGCGCATCAGCGCTGCCTGCCGGCCCACTTCCATAACCATCGGCGTCAACACGCCGGCAGGGTGGATCGAATTGCAGCGGATGTTGTAGCCGCTCTTGGCGCAGTGGACGGCCACCGCACGCGTAAGCGCCTCGACCGCGCCTTTGGCCGCGCAATAGGCCGCCACCGCGCTTTCGCCCTGCACCGATGCGATGGAAGCCATATTGACGATCGAGCCGCCACCCGTCTCCTTCATCACGCGGACCGCGTGCTGGCAGCCGAACCACGTGCCGTCGGCGCTGACCGCCATGATGAAGCGGTAGTCCTTCTCGGTCTGCGTTTCGATATCGCCGAGTTCGACCACGCCCGCGTTGTTGACAAGGATATCGAGCTTGCCGTGCTGCGCGACGACATCGTCGACCAGCACTTTCCATTCATCATCGTGGCGCACATCGAGATAGCGAAACTCGGCCCTATCGCCCAGTTCGGCGGCTACCCGCTCGCCGTTTTCGCAGTCCACATCGGTGAGGATCACGCGCGCACCTTCGCGCACGAACATGCGTGCATCCGCCTCGCCCAGCCCCTTGGCCGCGCCGGTGATGATTGCGACTTTTCCCGCAAGACGTCCGTTGGCTTCAGCCATTTTCCGGTGTTCCTCTCAATTATGCAAGTTCCCACCAATTCAGCCCGGATGCTAGGCAGACGGCACTAGCAAAAGAGAGGGGTAGGCCTGTGGCGCTGACGATGGACGAACTCTCGGCGCGCGAGGAGATCCGCGATCTGCTCCACCGCTATTGCAAGGGAATCGACCGGAAAGACTGGGCGCTGGTGCGCGCGTGCTTTGCCGATGACCATGTCCACCGCCACTCCACTTTCGTGGGATCGCCGGATGAGTTTATCGGTTTTGCCAGTGCGGTGCTGGCCACGATCCCCGCCACGCACCACACCATCGGCAATGTGCATTTCACGTTTGCGCAAGGCGGGCTGAGCGTGGAAACCGAAGCCAATTTCGTGGCCTACCACTTCATCGAGGCCGGGCACACGGAAGGTACTCCGGTGCCGACCCATGGCAAGGCGACCGACTGGATCGTGGCGGGCCGATACTGTGACCGCATGGAACAGCGCGATGGCCGCTGGCTGATCGTGGCGCGGCAGGCATACCACGACTGGGAACGCGCCGAACCGGCGACTATCTGAAAACAAAGCGAAAATTCGGGAGATAATGGGATGCGACTGAACGGCAAGACGGCGCTTATCACGGGCGGCTCCTCCGGCCTTGGCGCGGCCATGGCGACGCGCTTCGTGGCCGAAGGCGCAAGCGTGGTGATCGCGGATATCGACGATGCGGGCGGTGAGGCGCTGGCTGCACAGCTGGGCGAGCACGCGCGCTACATCCACCTCGACGTGACGCAGGAAGCCGATTGGGCCGCTGCAATGGACGGGATCGCCGCGCTCGATTGCGTGATCAACAATGCCGGGATCACCACGGCGGGCAATATCGAGCAGGTCACGCTCGAACAGTTCCGCCACGAATTCGAGATCGACGTCGTCGGTGTGTTCCTGGGCTGCAAATATGCGGTCGCCGCGATGAAAGAACGCGGCGGCTCGATCATCAACATGTCCTCGCTGGCGGGGATCAAGGCAACCGCCGATCTCGTGGCCTACAACGGCGCGAAGGCCGCGGTTGCCATTATGACCAAGTCCATTGCCGCGCACTGCGGCAAGAGCGGCTATGGCATTCGCTGCAATTCGATCCACCCCGGCGTGATCCGTACGCCCATCCTCGACAAGGTGCTGGCACAAGTGCCGAACCCGGATGAAGTCTACGCCGGCTGGGTTGCGGTCCACCCCATCGGCCGCATCGGCACGCCTGAGGAAATCGCCGCCATCGCGGTCTATCTCGCCTCTGACGAATCCGGCTTTACCACCGGCGCGGAATTCCGCATCGACGGGGGAAGCTCGATCTGATGAACCTCATCTCCTTCGCCTCGGGCATCGTCCCCGAATTCGGCCCTGTCGAGACCATCCGTGCAGCCGCGGCAGCCGGTTTCGACATGACCGGGCTATGGGTCGATCCCGAAGCATGGAGCGAAACCATGACCCGCGAGGCCCGCACCGCGCTGGCGGATACTGGCCTGCCGCTGCTCGATGTCGAAGTGATCTGGCTCCAGCCGGGCAGCAACATGGGCCTCCACAAGAAGGTGATCGATGTGGGCGCGGCGCTGGGCGCAAAGAACGTGCTCTGCGTCTCCTCCGATCCCGATATGGGCGCAACCGCCGCGCGCCTCGCTGAGCTATGCCAGCACGCCGAAGGTTCCGGCATACGCGTCGCGCTCGAATTCGGCATTTTCACCGAAGTGAAAAACCTGACGATCGCGCTGGGCGTGCTGGATGAGGTCGCCCACCCGCTGCGCGCGCTGCTGATCGACCCGATTCATGTGGACCGCTCCTTGAGCCCCATCGCCGAGATCGCGAAAGTCCCGCCCGAATTGCTCCCTTACGCCCAGTTCTGCGACGCACCCGCCACGCGCCCCGATCCGGCCGATTTCGGCGCCATCATCACCGACGCCATCGATCTGCGTGAGCAATGCGGCGAAGGCGGCCTGCCGCTGGATGCGCTCTACAAGGCCCTGCCGCCCGGCATCCCGCTCAGCATCGAACTGCGCTCGAAAGCGCTGCGCGATGCCTTCCCGGATGCGGGCGAGCGGGCGAAAGTCGTTGCGGCGGCCACGCGGCGGTGGCTGGCGGGGCGATAACGAGCGAGGTGCTCAAAATGCCCTCTCCCCCCAAGGAGAGAGGGCAAAGCACTCTACCCCGCCGAAGGCCGGTGCGCGGTATCAGACCAATCCTGCCGCGCCACCCATTGCGCGAGCGTTTCCAGTTCGATCCCCGGCAGACGCTCCATCATCGCTTCCACGTTGACTTCGAAGGGCTTGGTCGGCGCGTTGTTGTTGTAGTTGTAGAACGCCGCAATGCCGGCCGAGAAGGGTTTGCGCTCTTCCTCGGCCATCGAATCCCCCAGCGCGCCCACCAGCAGATCGCCGAACTCTTCCGGCGTGCAGGGATCATACTTGATCGTGTGGCCGAAGTGGTCCGAAAGGATCTGCGCGACCTGCGGCGGCAGCAGCCGCTCCGGTCCGCCGATGTTCATCCAGGTGCCTTCCATGTCCGGCCGGTCCATCGCGTGGACCATGATCTTGGCCACGTCATCGAGGCTGATCCAGTTCGCGCCCAGCGTGGGCTTGTGCGGATAGACGTAACGCTTCTCGTGCACGATGAAGGGCCGCGCCCAGTTGGTCAGCAGGTTGTCCATGAACAATACCGAGCCGAACACCGTGGCTGGAACACCCGAACGGAACAGCGCGTTGATACCTGCGGTGTTGCCGGCATACGTGTGGGCATCGCCGGGCTTGTCCGGAATCCAGCTGGAGGTGTTCCAGACGAAGCGTTTCGCATCGACTTCCTTCGCCGCCTCACCGATCCAACCTGCCAGTTCGGCGCGGGAATCGCGCAGTTGCAGCGGGTGGTTGTAGAACACCGCGTCCGAGCCTTCGAGCGCCTTGGTGTAGGTCTTGCGGTCGTACAGGTCGATCACGCGCGTTTCGATGTCAGCGTTGGTCGGCCCGAGATCGGGCTTTTCATTGCGCGAAAGCGCGCGAACCGAGTGCCCTGCGGCGACAAGCTGGCGCACTTGTGCCAGCCCTTGCCGGCCGGTTGCGCCCACGACGGATACCAGTGCCATTTCGCATCTCTCCTCTTTGGGTAGAAGCTGCCCGGCTCTTTGGCCCGGTGCAGCCGGAATAGTCGGGCCTAGCTGCGGATTGCGCTGGCTCCGTCGACATTGAGGTCGGTCCCGCTGGTGAAGCTCGAATCCTCGCAGCTCAGAAACAGAATCGCGCGCGCGACTTCATCCGGCTCGCCCACGCGGCCCATCGGGTGCGCAGACGCCATCACCGCTTCGATCTGTTCGGGCGTTGCGCCGCCTGCGTTGAGATAGCGGTTGTACATCGGCGTGCGGATCGCGCCGGGATGCACGGTATTGGCGCGAATCTTGAGGCCGCGTTCGGCGCAATCGAGCGCGACCGACCTGGTGAGGTGCGTGACGCCCGCCTTCGATGCGCAATAAGCGGCCATGCCGCCTGCCGCGCGGTGCGCCAGCATCGAGCCGATGTTCACGATCGTGGCGTTCTCGCCCGAGGCAGCCAGCGCCGGAAGCGCCGCGCGGCAGCCATAGAAGCTGCCGGTCAGGTTGATATCGATGTGGCGGTGCCAGCTATCGAGATCGACGTCGACGGTGTTGCCCGGCTCGGAAATGCCCGCGATGTTGCATAGCGTTGTCAGCTTGCCGAAGCGCGCCAGCGTGGCGGCGACGGCTGCTTCCCACTGTTCCAGATTGCGCACATCAAGCTGCACCGCATCAGCATTCGGGCCAAGCTCGGCTGCATACGCCTTCGCCTTGTCGACTTGCAGATCGCCCAGCATCACG
>JAIXYF010000360.1 GCA_027490345.1 Novosphingobium sp. | reverse complement strand
CGACATCGTGCGCGGCCCAGCCTCGCCGATCTATGGCCCTTCTAAGACCGGCGGCTACATGAACTTCGTGCCGCTGACGGCGCGTGCGGCGGGTGGCAAATTCCTCGGCACGCCCGAAGGCCAGCTTTCCTACACAAGCGGCAGCTGGGCGCGCAACGTGCTGAGCGCGCAGGTGCGCGGCCCCGCCAAGCTTGGCACTCAGGAATTCGGCTACAGCCTTTATGCGCAGGTCGAAGACTCGGGCAGCTACTACCGCAACATGTCGACCCGCCAGACAATCCTGCAGGCGGCCTTCGACACCGATCTTGCGCCCAATCTGCGGCTTGAGTTCGGCGGCATGCACCACAACTTCAAGGGCCAGCAGAACGGCGGCTGGAACCGCCTGACGCAAGATTTGGTCGACAACGGCAATTACATCACCGGCGAGGCGCAGCCGCTCGATACCAGCGGCGATGGCCAGATCTCTGCCGCCGAAGCCGCAGCCGGCAATCTCGGGCCGTTTGGCGGGTTCGCCTGCGGCGGCAACCCGTTCGCTTCGTCGATCACGGCTGCCTGCTTCACCAACCCGGCGATGACCCTGTCCAACGTGGGGACGGCCAAGCTGAGCCGGCGCAACACGCTGACCGCCGAGGACGACAAGCTCAACAACGTGGCCAACACCGCCTACATCGACCTGATCTTCGATGCGGGCAACGACCTCGAGATCAAGAACCAGCTGTTCTATGACGGCTACCGGAACATTAATGAGAACCAGTATGGCTTCTCTCAGTTCCACGATTCCTATGTTATCGAAGATCGCATTGTTGTTGCCAAGACATTCAAGAGCGACATTGGCAAGTTCTCATTTCAGGTCTCGCCATCCATCCGTTATACCAACTTCAATCATGGCGATGACTTTGTTTATGAGTATTTTAACCGCGTAGACCTGACCAAGGGCTACAACGCGCTGTCCGATCGGCTGCTCTCGACCGAGTGCGACTGCGACTATGCGAACTACCAAGAAGGGCATTACACCGACCTCGGCATGGCCGGCCTTGCCAATCTTGATTTCAACTTCGGTCTCGATCTCACGCTGGGCGCGCGCTACGACCATGTCAGCGTGAAGACCCGCGATATTGCTGCCAAGCTTGAAAATCCCGGCAGCGCGCGCTCTGCAGATACGTCGAAGGGCGGCTGGTCGTGGTCGGCCAGCGCCAACTACCGCCTGCCGTTTGGCCTGATCCCCTATGTCACGATTTCGCGCCAATCGACGATCATTGCGGGGCAGGGCGCCGAAGTCACACCGGGCGATGCGCTATCGGGCGCGTTCATCAGCGCCTCCAAGCTTTATGAAGGCGGGATCAAGGGCAGCTTCCTGAACAACCGCCTCTATGCGGCGGTTTCGGTCTACAAGCAGACCCGCGTTGACCGCAACGCGCAGGCCATCGTGACCAACCAGGCGGTGGAAACCAAGGGCATCGAGGCCGAGCTGCGCTGGTCGGTCAACAAGCATTTCCTGCTTTCGGCCAACTACACCAAGACCCGCGTGGAAAACCTGACCGCGATCGGCGATGGCTCGCTGTTCAGCTTCTTCGGGATCGAGGATCTGAAGGGTATCAACCCGGCGCTGTTCCTCGGCGGTCAGCCGATCGGTCTCGTGCCGATCCCCAATGCTGCCGCCTCACGCCGTGCAGGTATTCCGGAAGATCTCTATTCGGCCACCGCGACCTACTCGTTTGACAACGGCCTCGCTTTCGCGGGCAGCATTTCGCACGTGCCGTCGGTGTTTTCGGGCCAGTCGCAGGTGGTCCGTCTTCCGGCTTACACGCTGGTGGACCTGAGTGCCTCTTTCACCACCGGGCCGTGGCTGTTCCGGGCCGTGGTGAAGAACGCGACCGACGCGAAGTACTTCCGCGCCAACTTCACCGAGCTGTTCGGTGCCACGATTGCGCTGCCCGAACGTCCGCGCAACTGGCAGGCCTCGGTCGTCTACAAGTTCTGATGACCGGATGTGGGCAGGGAGCGGTGCCTTGCGTGCCGCTTCCTGCGCCGCCTCCGTTTCCCGAAGAAGGCATTTTCTCCATGTTCGCTTTGCTACGCCACGCAATCCTTGCCGCGGGCCTTTTCGGCGCTGCTGCTTCTGCACTGGCCGCGCCGGTTGCCGATGCGGCGACGCTTGCGGCGGTTCGGGCCTGCGTGCCCGCGCGGCCCTGCGCGGCCAAGCTTCCGGTGCGCGTGGTCGTTGTCACCATGTTCGAGATCGGCAAGGACACGGGCGACAAGCCGGGCGAATTCCAGCTCTGGAAAGAGCGCCGCAACCTGACCGAAACACTTCCCTTTCCGCAAGGCTGGCATGATCTGGCCTATGATCCGCAAACCGGCGTGCTGGCCATGGTGACGGGCATGGGTTCGATCAAATCGGCCACGGCGGCGCTGGCGCTGGGGCTGGATGAGCGGCTCGATCTTTCCAAGGCCTATTGGCTGGTAGCGGGGATTGCCGGGATCGATCCGGAAGACGCCTCGGTCGGTTCCGCCGCCTGGGCACGCTATCTGATCGATGGCGACATAGCGCATGAGATCGATGCGCGCGAAATCCCGACCGCGTGGACTAACGGCTATTTCGCGCTCCACAGCAAGGGGCCGATGGACCCCACGCCGCTGGAGCCCGCCAATGGCGAGATGTTCGAGCTCAATCCCGCGCTGCAGGATTGGGCTTATACGCTGACCAAGGACATCGCGCTGCCCGATGATCCGCGCATGGCCGAGGCGCGCAAGGCCTTTGCCGGCTATCCCAATGCCCAGAAGCCGCCGTTCGTGCTCAAGGGCGACAATCTGGCGGCCATGACCTTCTGGCATGGTGCGAAAATGAACCAGTGGGCGAACGACTGGACGACATTCTGGACACGCGGCAAGGGCGAGTTCGTCACCTCCGCGATGGAGGAAACGGGCACGTTCCAATCCATCGAATACCTCACCAAGGTCGGCCGCGCAGACCGCGACCGGGTGCTGGTGCTGCGCGCCGCGAGCAATTTCACGATGCCGCCGCCGGGCGTGGATGCCGCAACGTATCTTCTGAGCGAGAACCAGGGCTATGCCGGGATGACGGTTGCGCTGGAGAGCCTCTACACAGTGGGCGGCAAAGTTGTGGATGTGATTACCGGCGACTGGGCCCGCTTTGGTCCGGCGCCGCCGAAATGAATTGCCGCTGAGATGGCGCTGACGCTGATCCGAAATGCAGCGGTCGTGGCCGTCATGGACGATGCGGGGAGCGAGATCGCTGGCGGCGCGGTGGCCTTGCGCGATGGCGTGATCCTTGCGGTCGGGACCACTGCCGAGTTGGCGCCGCTGGCCGGGCATGCCGATGTGATCATCGAGGCGGTGGGCTGCGTGGTGACGCCGGGCCTGATCAACACGCACCACCATTTGTACCAGACCCTGACCCGCGCGGTGCCAAGTGCGACCGAGGCTTCTCTGTTCGGCTGGCTGGGTCGGCTCTATCCGATATGGGCGCGCTATACGCCCGATGATGTGTTTGCCGCCACGCAGCTGGGGTTGGCGGAACTGGCGCTCTCGGGCTGCACGCTGACTTCGGATCACCTGTATTTGTTTCCGAACGGGGTGACGCTGGACGACACGATCCATGCTGCCGCCGGGATCGGGATGCGCTTTCACGCCACGCGCGGCAGCATGAGTGTGGGGCAAAGTGCGGGCGGGTTGCCGCCGGACAGCCTGGTCGAGCGCGAAGATGCGATCCTCGCTGATTGCATCCGCGTGATCGACCGGTTCCATGATGGTGCTGACGGGGCGATGGTGCGCGTGGGCGTGGCCCCCTGCTCGCCGTTCTCGGTCAGCCGCGAACTGATGCGCGATGCCGCGCTGCTGGCGCGCGACAAGGGCGTGATGCTTCACACCCATCTGGCCGAGGATACCGATGACGTGGCGTTCAGCCTCGAACGGTTCGGCTGCCGACCGGGGCAATTTGCCGAAGACCTCGGCTGGACCGGGCCGGATGTGTGGCATGCGCACTGCGTGCAGTTGGATGCCGGCGAGATCGACCTGTTTGCGCGCACGCGCACGGGGGTGGCGCATTGTCCGGGTTCGAACTGCCGGCTTGGTTCGGGCGTCGCGCCGGTGCGCGCGATGGTCGATGCAGGCGTTCCGGTGGGGCTGGGGGTGGATGGTTCGGCCTCCAACGATACGGCGAACCTCTTGGGCGAAGCGCGGCAGGCGATGCTGCTGCAGCGCGTGACGCACGGCGCGACCGCCTTTGCCGCGCGCGAAGCGCTGCGGCTGGCGACGCGCGGCGGCGCGGCGGTGCTGGGGCGGAGCGATCTGGGCCAGCTCAAGCCGGGCCTGCGCGCCGATGTGGCGGTGTGGGACATGGCCGATGTGGCCTCGACGGGCGCGTGGGATTTGGTGGCGGGGCTGGTGCTCGCACCGCCTGCCGGGGTGCGCGATCTGTTTGTGGAAGGGCGCCCGGTCGTGCGCGGCGCAGACCTTGTTCAGACCCCGCGCGCGCACATTCTGGCCGCTGCGCGCCGCTCGCTCGATCGGCTGATCGCCACCGGATAGGAGATTGCCTGCCGTGCCCCCGTCTGATCTGAAACTGCGCACTTCGGTCAGCCGTATGCAGGCCCGCGATCCGGATTTCTTTCCGGGCATGGCTCTCGCGCTACCTTTGGGCATCCAGCACGTGCTCGCGATGTTTGTCTCCAACCTCACGCCGCCGATCATCGTGGCGGGTGCGGCGGGCTTCGGGTTCGGTTCGGCGGACCCTTCCGAGCTGATCTACATGATCCAGATGGCGATGCTGTTCGCCGGGATCGCAACCCTGATGCAGACGGTCGGTGTCGGACCCATTGGCGCTCGTTTGCCGCTCGTGCAGGGGACCAGCTTTGCCTACATCCCGGTCATGATCCCCATCGTGGCGGGACGCGGTGTGGAGGCGATGGCCGAGCTGACCACGGCAGCGCTGATCTGCGGGCTGGTGCACGGCGCGCTGAGCATTTTCGTTGGCCGGGTGCGCTTTGCCCTGCCGCCGCTTATCACCGGCCTTGTGGTGCTGATGATCGGGCTCTCCCTGATGCGGATCGGCGTGCAATATGCAGCGGGCGGGGTGCCCGCAGTGGGAACGCCTGCCTTCGGTGCGGCCACGAGCTGGCTGCTGGCCGGAGTGGTCGTGTTCGCCACGCTCGGCCTCAAGTTCTTTGCGCGGGGCATCTGGTCGACTGCTTCGGTGCTGCTCGGGCTGCTGGCGGGCTATGTGGCGGCGCTGGTGATGGGGCGAATTTCCTTTGCCGCCGTGGGCGCAGCCCCGCTTGCGATGGTGCCGCAGCCTTTCCATTTCGGCTTTGCGCTATCGGCCTCGGCCATCCTCGGCTTCGTGCTGACGGGCTTTGTATCGTCCATCGAATCCATCGGCGACGTTGAGGCGATTTGCGAAGGGACAGCGGGGCGCCCGGCAACCGATGCGGAACTGGCGGGGGCGGTGGCGGCAGACGGGGCAGGGACCGCGCTGGCGGCCGTGTTCGGCGCGCTGCCCAACACAACGTTCAGCCAGAACGTCGGCCTGATCGCCATCACGGGCCTGATGAGCCGCCATGTCGTCACGCTGGGCGCGGTGTTTCTGATCGTGTGCGGGTTGGTGCCCAAGATCGGCGCAGTCATAACCACGATCCCCATCGAAGTGCTGGGCGGCGGGGTTATCGTGATGTTCGGCATGGTCGCCTCTGCTGCGCTTTCCATGCTTTCCGGCGTTGTCTGGAATCAGCG
Organism: Novosphingobium sp.; assembly: GCA_027490345.1. GTDB lineage: Bacteria > Pseudomonadota > Alphaproteobacteria > Sphingomonadales > Sphingomonadaceae > Novosphingobium. Next base: position 6,073 of record JAIXYF010000360.1, on the reverse strand, counting down.
CAACATGCTGGTGTTCGGGGTCAGCCTCTCGCTTGCGCTTGGCCTTCAGCTTGAGCCGGAGGCGCTGGCGCATCTGCCGGAAACCGCGCGGATGCTGCTGTCCTCGGGCGTTCTCCCGGCGGCGGTCATGGCCATTGTGCTCAATCTGGTGCTGCCCCCGGAAACTTCGGATGAAACGCCGGGGGCCGATGAGCCACAAGGCCCAGTGCTTGCTGGGGATGGAGCCTGAGCCGGTGGTGACGAGCGCTCTCTTTTTTGCAACAAACCGTCCGCTTCATTGCGCTCGCGAGGTCGCCTCGTGGTAGGCATAGCGACGGGACCCATGGCGATGCGTATCAGATTACCCCAGGTCGATCCTTTTCTGCTGTGGCTGGTGGGCTGTGTGATCGCGGCTAGCATCCTACCGGCGCGGGGCGCTGTGCTGGCAGGGTTCGACATGGCCGCAGACGGTGCCATCGTTCTCCTGTTCTTTCTCCACGGCGCCAAACTCTCCCGCGAGGCGGTGCTGGCGGGCATCGGGCACTGGCGGCTGCATCTGATGGCGCTGAGCTTTACATACGTGCTGTTTCCGCTGCTGGGTCTTGGCGCGCAGGCGCTGGCGGGGCGCGTGATCGATCCCACGCTGGCGATGGGGCTGCTGTTCCTCGCGCTGCTGCCTTCCACCGTGCAAAGCTCGATTGCGCTGACCGCGATGGCGGGCGGCAATGTTGCGGCGGCGGTTTGCAGCGCCTCGCTCTCCAACGTGATCGGCGTGGTGCTGACCCCGGTGCTTGTGGCCTTGTTCATCCAGACTGGCAGCGACGGTGGCGGCGGTATGGATGGATTGGCATCGGTCCAGAAGATCGCCTCGCAGCTGCTCCTGCCGTTCGTGGCGGGGCATTTGCTGCGGCCGCTGATCGGCACATGGATCGATGGCCACAAGAAGCTGCTCCAGCCGGTGGACCGCTCCTCGGTGCTGCTGGTGGTCTATTCCGCCTTCAGCGCCGCGGTGGTGAACGGGGTGTGGAGCCGGGTCGGGCCGTTTGATCTGGGCGTCCTGCTGCTCGCCTCGGCGGTGATGCTTGGCATCGTGATCGCCATCAACAGCGCTGCGGCGCGCGCGGCGGGCCTTGCGCGTGAAGATGCCATCGTGCTGCTGTTCTGCGGCTCCAAGAAGAGCCTCGTTTCGGGCGTGCCGATGGCCGGCGCGCTGTTTGCCCCGGCCGAAGTGGGCACGGTGATCCTGCCGCTGATGATCTTCCACCAGTTGCAACTGTTTGTCTGCGCCTGGCTGGCGGGCCGCTGGCGGCGCGAACTGGACGCTGCGGCGGCACCAGCGGCTGGGCCGCCGCTCCCCCCGCAAGGCGAGGCGGCGATGCTGACCCGCGCAGACGAGGTTGGCATCCCGGTCCCGCAGGAATGCCGCCCGGGTGTGAACGCCAATCTTGCGCTGCTGACCCGCCATGCCCGCATCGCTCTGGGGGAGGACCGCGCATGAGAACGGCAATCGAGATCGCGGCGGCGGTGCGCAGCGGAGCGGAGACCGCGACTCACATCGCTGCGCGCACGCTTGATGCGCTGGCGGCTGATCAACATGTGGCGGTAACGCGCCTGCTGGCCGAACGCGCCATGGCAGAAGCGGCTGCAGTGGATGCCAAGCGGGCACTTGGCGGCGATCCCGGACTGCTGGCGGGTGTGCCTTATGCGGTCAAGGACTTGTTTGATGTGGCAGGCTTGCCGACGACGGCAGGCAGCGTAGCGCGCGCCAGAGGGCCCTCTGCGGCGGCGGATGCAGAGGCGGTGCAGCGGCTCCATGCGGCGGGCGCGGTGCTGTGTGCCACGCTCAACATGGATGCCTTTGCCTATGGCTTTGCCACGGTGAACGCGGATTATGGCACCACGCACAATCCCCATGATCCGGCGCGACTGGCAGGAGGTTCTTCTGGCGGATCGGCGGCGGCTGTAGCCGCGGGGCTTGTGCCCTTTGCGCTGGGATCGGACACCAATGGATCGGTGCGGATTCCCGCCAGCCTGTGTGGGCTTTATGGCCTGCGCCCCGCGCGCGGCGATTTGCCGCTGGCCGGAACCTTCCCCTTTGCCGAAAGCTTTGACGAGATCGGCCCATTTGCCGCGAACCTCGATGATCTGGCGCTGGTGTGGGGTGTGCTGCGGGGAAGTGCGGTGACGCTTGGCCAAGGCCCCCTGCGGGTGGCGCGGCTGGGCGGACGGTTTTGCGAGAATGCCGATCCAGCGCAGCTGGCCGCGATCAATGCGATTGCGCCGGATGCACCGCTGATCGATCTGCCCGATGTGGCGCGGGCGCGCAGCGCGGCCTTTGTGATGACTGCCTATGAAGGCGGAAAGCTGCACCACGAGGCGCTGGCTACCGATCCCTTCGCCTATGACCCCGCCGTGCGCGACCGGCTGATCGCCGGAGCCTTGCTTCCCGATGCGCTGTATGAAGAAGCGCGGGCGTTCCGCGCTGAACATGTCGCGCGGATCGCGGCGCTGGTGGCGGATTTCGATGTGCTGCTGGCGCCCTCTGCGCCCTGCGCCGCGCCGCTGATCGCGGATCCCATGATACTGATTGATGGCGAGCTGAGCGAGGCCCGGTCGAACCTGGGCATGCACACCCAGCCGATCACTTTCACCGGCCTGCCGGTGCTGGCCGCGCCTTTGCTGCGCGCGGGGCAATTGCCGCTGGGCTTGCAACTGATCGGCAAACGCGGCGGCGAAGGCGCGCTGCTGCGGCTGGCGGCGCAGCTCGAACAACGGGGCGTGATCGGCGTGACCATGCCGGCAGATGCACATTCGGGGGATATGACATGACGGGCGAGACGGCTGAGACCGGGATGCTGGAGGCCCATTTCCGATTGCGGGAGCGCGGCAGCGATGTGCGCACCGAAGTGCTGGCGGGCTTCACCACGTTTCTCACCATGGCCTATATCGTGCTCGTCAATCCGGCGATCCTGGGGCAGGCGGGGCTGCCGGTGGCCTCGGTCGCGGCGGCAACGTGCTTTGCCGCGGCTTTTGCCTCGATCCTGATGGGCATTGTGGCCAACACCCCGTTGGCGCTGGCGCCGGGCATGGGGCTGAATGCCTATTTCAGCTTCACCGTGGTGCAACAGATGGGCGTGCCCTGGCCGGTGGCGCTGGGCTGCGTGTTCATCTCGGGTGTCGCGTTCCTGATCCTGACGTTGACGGGGGTGCGGCAGCTGATCGTCTCGGTCATTCCGCAGCACCTGTTTGCAGCCGTGGCGGGGGGCATTGGCCTGTTCATCGGGTTTATCGGCCTCAAGGATGCGGGGATCGTGGTGGCGAACCCGGCCACGTTCGTGGCGCTGGGCAGCGTGACCCAGCCGGGACCGGCGCTGGCCTTATTCGGGCTCGTCATCATCGGCACGCTTTCGGTGTGGAACGTGCGCGCGGCCATGCTGATCGGCATCTTGCTGACCACTTTGGCCGGGTGGGTGACGGGGCAGGTTCATGCGCCGACCGAGCCATATAGCCTCGCCGCGCTCACGGGCACAGCGTTCAAGCTCGATATTCCCGGCGTGTTCGGGCTTTCGGGGAAAGTCGGGCTGGGGCTGCTCGAAATTCTGTTCGTGTTCCTGTTCGTCGATCTGTTCGATAATATCGGCACGCTGGTCGCGGTTACCAAGCGCGCCGGGCTGATGGATGCGGCGGGTAAGATTCCGGGGCTGAACCGCATTCTGATGACTGATGCGGTGGCGACCATGGTGGGCGCGGTCGCGGGTACCAGCACCGTCACCAGCTATGTCGAAAGCGCGGCGGGCGTGCAGGCAGGTGGACGCACGGGTTTGACGGCGGTGGTCTGCGGGCTGCTGTTCTTCGCCACGATGTTCGTTGCGCCTTATGCGCAGCTCGTGCCGCTGGCGGCAACCGCGCCCGCGCTGGTCGTGGTGGGCGGGCTGATGCTGCTGCCGCTGACCGAGGTCGACTGGGAAGACCCGATGGCGGCAATCCCGGCCTTCCTGACCGTGGCGATGATCCCGCTGACCTTCTCGATCGCCAATGGCCTTGCCTTCGGCATCACTGCCCATGCCTTGCTCAAGCTGCTCAAGGGGCAGGCGAGCCTGAAGGATTGGTTTCTCTTTACCCTTGCCGCGCTGTTCGTGGCGCGCTTTGTCTGGATGGCTGCTGCATGATCCGCTTTGTCTTGTTCGCCGCCCTGGTGCTGCTGGCCGCACCGGCTTGGGCCCAAAAGCTGGATGATACTCCGCGCACGGTGGTAATGACGGCGTTCTATCCCGAATGGCACTCGCTCGTGCCAACGATCAAGGACCCGAAAGAGCACACGATCAACGGCAGCAAGTTCCTGACGGGGACGCTGGAGGGCAAGCCGGTGATCCTGATGCAGAGCGGGGTCAGCGTGGTGAACGCCGCGATGAACACGCAGCTCGTGCTCGACAGGTTCACCGTGAAGCGCATCGTGTTTTCCGGGATCGCGGGCGGAGTCGATCCGGCGCTGTCTATCGGCGATGTCGTGGTGCCGGAAAACTGGGGGCAGTATCTGGAGGCCTCGTTCGCCCGGAAGACGAAGAAGGGCTGGATGCCGCCCGACGGGGGCCACCCGGAATCCCCCGCGAACTGGAACTTCATTTTCCCGCGCGGCACGCTGATCACCAGCAAGGATGTGGTGATGAAGCGGGTCTACCGCATTCCGGTCGATGCCGATCTCTTGGCGCTGGCTAAGAAGGTGGTGGCAGGGATCACGCTGGAACGGTGCGTGCCGCCTTCGGACAAGATGAATGCCGGATCGGCGCTATGCCTGCCGCGCATGCCCAAGGCGCAGGTCGGCGGCACTGGCGTGACAGCAGGCATCTATGCCGACAATGCGGCGTTCCGCATCTATCTGCAGCGCGCGTGGAAAGCGCGGGTGCTCGATATGGAAAGCGGCCCGGTCATGCAGGTGGCGATGAGCAACAGCGTGCCGGCCATCGTGTTTCGCAGCCTTTCCGATCTGGCTGGCGGCGATCCGCACAAGAACATGGAATATGTCTTCGAACATCTCGCCTCGGCCAATTCGGCGCATGTGGTGCGGGCGTTCGTTGCGGCCCTGCCAGATTGATGGGGCCAGATTGATGGGACCGGATTGATGGGACCGGATTGATGGGCTTGGCCACCGTCTCGGGCCGCAAGGGCTTGGTCACCGCGCCGCATTGGCTGGCCGCGGAGGCGGGGCTGTCGGTTTTGCAGGATGGCGGCAACGCGGTGGAGGCCACCGTGGCCGTCGCGGCGTGTCTGGCAGTGGTCTACCCGCATATGACCGGGATCGGCGGCGACGGGTTCTGGTTGATCCATGAGCCCGGCGGCGCGGTGCATGGCATCCACGGCTGCGGCGGCGCAGCGGGGACGGTCTCGCTGGAGATGTACGCCGGGCTGGAGGCGGTGCCGTTTCGCGGGCCGCTGGCAGCGAACACGGTAGCGGGCACGATTTCAGGCTGGGCAGCAGCGCTGGAGACGGCGGGTGGTTCGCTGGCGCTGGAACGGCTGCTGCGCGATGCCATGGCGCATGCCGAGGCGGGCGTCGCGGTGACGGCAGGGCACGCGGCCATTGCCGAGGCGAAAGGCGCGGAACTGCGCGCGCAGCCGGGGGCCTATGCGGCCACGTTCGAGCCCGAAGGGCGCCCGCTGCGCGCGGGCGATTTGCTGCGCCAGCCGCTTCTGGCCGAGACTTTGCGGCGGCTGGCGGACGAGGGGCCGACCAGCTTCTACACCGGCGGGCTGGCGGCAGACATCGCGGCGGATCTGGCCGCGCTGGGCAGCCCGGTTTCGGCGGCAGATCTGGCGGCGCACGCTGCCTATCGGCCCGAGCCGCTGACCGTGCCCATCGGCGGGGCGAAGCTATGGAACAGTGCACCGCCAACGCAAGGAGCCGCATCGCTGCTTATCCTGGCGCTGTTTGACCGGCTTCGCGCCTCAGCAGCGGACGGGTTCGACCATGTTCATGGGCTGGTGGAGGCGACCAAGCAGGCATTTCTGCTGCGCGACCGGCATGTGGGTGATCCGGCGTACGACGGGTTCGACTGGCAGGCGCTGCTGGATGATCCTGCAGCGCTGGACGCCATGG
>JAIXYF010000484.1 GCA_027490345.1 Novosphingobium sp. | reverse complement strand
TGGGAATACCTTGCCCGAACTGCAGAATGGCTGCTCGAACAGGGCGTGGAGCGCAAGGACAGCGTGATTGCGCTGGGCGGCGGGGTGATCGGCGATCTCACCGGCTTTGCCGCCTCGATGGTCAAGCGCGGCTGCGGCTTCATCCAGATGCCGACGACCTTGCTCGCGCAAGTCGATTCGAGCGTGGGCGGCAAGACAGCGATCAACACCGGCGCGGGCAAGAACCTGGTCGGCGCATTCCACCAGCCGGTGCTGGTGCTTGCCGATCCCCTCGCGCTGGATACGCTGCCGCCGCGCGAGATCCGTGCCGGTTATGCCGAAGTGGTGAAAGACGGCCTGATCGACGACGCCGCGTTTTTCGCGTGGTGCGAGGCCCATGGCCCTGCCCTGCTTGCGGGCAATGCGGCGGCGCGCGAACATGCGATTGCCACCAGCGTGGCGGCCAAGGCGCGGATCGTGGCGGCAGACGAGAAGGAAACGCTGGGCCTGCGCGCGCTGCTCAATCTGGGCCACACTTTCGGCCATGCGCTGGAAGCGGAAACCGGCTTTTCAGACCGCTTGCTCCACGGTGAAGGCGTCGCGCTCGGCATGGTGCTGGCGGCGCGCTATTCCATGCGGCGCGGGCTGATGCACGGGCAGGATGCGGAGCGCGTTGCAGCCCACATCGCTGCCGCCGGGCTGCCCGCTTCGATCACCGCGTTGGGCATGGATACGGACGGCGCAAAGCTCACCGCGCACATGCTGCACGACAAGAAGATGGACGCAGGCACCCTGCCCTTCCTGCTGATGCGCGGGATCGGGCAGACGTTCCTTGCCAAGGACGTCGACCTTGCCGATGTCGCCGCGTTTCTCGATGAGGAACTGGCGCGCGGCTAGAACAGGCGCGCGCCGTTGGGCACTTTGCCGTCCGGCGCGAAGAGGACGACGCGGCCCTCCTCGTCCGGAAAGCCCACGGTCAGCACCTCGGACATCATCTTGCCGATCTGGCGCGGCGGGAAATTGACCACCGCCGCGACTTGCCGCCCGACCAGTTCTTCCGGCGTATAGTGCGCCGCGATCTGCGCGCTCGAACGCTTCACACCGATGCCTGCCCCGAAATCGATGGCCAGTTTCAAACTGGGTTTGCGCGCTTCGGGATAGGCTTCCGCGCTCACAATCGTGCCCACGCGGATATCGACCTTGAGGAAATCCTCAAAGCCGATGGTATCCGCCGCAGGGGCCGCAGGATCGTGTTCGAGGTGCATTATTGCCCCTTAAAATCGGCCTTGCGCTTTTCGAGGAAGGCCTTGATCCCTTCCTTGGAATCGGCGCTGTCGCCCGCCTTCCACTGCCCTTCGGCTTCGATCAGCAGTGCTGCGGGAAGATCGGTCTCCAGCGCGCGGGCCACGTTCTGGCGCATCACCCCCAGCGCCACGGTGGGGCCATTGGCGAGCCGCTCGGCCAGTGCCATGGCTTCATCGGCAAGCGCGGCATCATCCACCGCCTTGTATATCATGCCCCAGTCCTCGGCCTTTTCGGCGCTGATGCGTTCGCCCAGCATCATCATCTGCAGCGCGCGCGGCTTGCCGATCAGGCGCGGCAGGATCCAGCTGGAACCGCCATCGGGAACAAGCCCGATATTGACGAAGGCCTGCAGGAAATAGGCGCTTTTTGCGGCAATCACGAAATCGCCCATCAGCGCGATGGAGCAGCCGACCCCGGCTGCCACGCCGTTGACAGCCGTGATGACTGGCACCGAAAGCCGCGAAAGCTTGGCGATCATCGGGTTGTAGCTTTCTGTCAGCGCCTTGTAGCTGCCCGCGCCGCCTGCCACGCTGCGCTTGCCCGTGGCTGCCAGATCCGCGCCCGAACAGAACGCGCGCCCCTCACCCGTGATCAGCACGCAGCGTGCGCCTTCCAGATCATAGAGCGCATCACCGATTTCCACAGCCATGGAGGGCGGGCAGGCGTTCAGGCGCTCGGGCCGGTTGAGCACGATACGCCGGACATTGCCGACGTTTTCGACGCGGATGGTTTCGTAGGTCATCGCTCTTCCCCTTAATCGCTCGGTTAAGGCTTTGGCTATGCGAGCCGTGCCGGATTGGCAAGCAGGTTCGCCCCCGCCCTCACAAAAGCGCCAAGGTCATGATGCGTGGGCCTGCGCGAAAGCAGCGGCCGCGCCAAACAGGCCCGGCTGCGGATGCGTGATCAGCTTCACCGGCAAGGCCGCCATCAGCCCCTCGAACCGGCCCTTGGCGCAGAAGCGCTGGGCAAAGCCCGAACGCACCAGCGAGTCCTTGATGCGCAGCCCCAGCCCGCCCGCCATGACCAGCGCGCTGGCCCCGTGCGCCAGGGCAATATCGCCCGCCACGCTGCCAAGCGAGAGGCAGAACCGGTCGACCGCTGCAGCAGCAAGGCTGTCTTCCCCGCTGGCGCCCAGCGTCCACAGTTCCTTGTCGGTCAGTGAGACAATGGCGCGGCCTTCGATCTGCGCCAGCGTTTCGTAGATATCGACAATGCCTGGCCCGGCCACCACGCGCTCCACCGAAACGCGGCGATGGCGGCTGCGCAGGCGCGCGAGAATGGCGTCCTCGATCCCGTCAAGCGGGGCATAGTCGATGTGCCCGCCCTCCGTGGGCTGCACGTGATAGCCGCCGCCGCTCTGGCGCCACAGCTGCGCCACACCCAGCCCGGTGCCGGGGCCGACCACACTGATCGTGCCTTCGGCAGGCAGCGCCACTTCCGGCCCGCACAAGTGGATGAAATGCGCTGCCTCCGCCTGCGCCACGGCATGGGCGACGGCGGCAAAATCGTTGACCACCACATAGTCCGGCGCGCGCAGCTTTTCCGGGATCAGCGCCGGGCGGATGATCCACGGATTGTTGGTGAAGCGGATGATTTCTCCGCCCACTGGCCCCGCCACGGCAATGGCCACCGCAGGCGGCAG
>JAIXYF010000357.1 GCA_027490345.1 Novosphingobium sp. | reverse complement strand
GGCGCGCAACCTTGGCAACAAGTTCTACTTCACCTCGCGGATCGATCTCACCGGATTCGGTCTCGATTACAACCACGTCGGCAACCCCCGGATGTACGGGATGACAGCGGGCGTGAAGTTCTGAGGGCTGCGATGGCTGGGCTGTCCTACGCGCAGGGGCCGACGTCGGTTCCCCTGCTCGAAACCACGATCGGCACCGCGCTGCGCCTCGGCGCAGCGCGGTGGGGCGACGGCCTTGCCCTGGTCTCGCGCCATCAGGGCCTGCGCTGGACCTGGGCGGAGCTGGACGCAGCGGTGGACCGGATTGCAACCGGCCTGCTGGCGCTGGGCGTGTTGCGCGGCGAACGGGTCGGCATCTGGGCGCCCAATTGCGCGGAATGGACGCTGATCCAGTTTGCCACGGCCCGGATCGGGGCGATCCTCGTCACGATCAATCCGGCCTACCGGGTGAACGAGGTCGAATATGCACTGAACAAGGTGGGCTGCAGCGTGCTGGTGACAGCGGTGCGCTTCAAGACCAGCGACTACCTGGCAATGCTGCGCGAAATCGGCCCGGACCGGCTGCCACACCTGCGCGGTATCGTGACCATCGGCGCAGAGGCGCATGAGGGCTTCCTGCCGTGGGCTACGCTGGAGCAGGAAGCGGACAGGGGCGCACTGGACGCAGCCGAAGCGGCGCTCAATCCCGATGATCCCATCAACATCCAATTCACCAGCGGCACCACGGGCTTTCCCAAGGGCGCCACGCTGACGCACCGCAACATCCTGAACAACGGCTATTACACCGCGCAAACCATTGCGCTGACCCCGGCGGACCGCATCTGCATCCCTGTGCCGCTGTACCACTGCTTCGGCATGGTGCTGGGCAATCTGGCGGCGCTCGCCAGCGGCGCGGCTATGGTTTATCCCGCTGAGGCGTTCGATCCCGCTGCCGTGCTGCAAGCGGTGGAGGCCGAGGGCTGCACCGCGCTATATGGCGTGCCGACGATGTTCATCGCGGTGCTGGGACACCCCGCTCTGGAGACGACCGCTGTCTCCACCTTGCGCACTGGGATCATGGCGGGATCACCCTGCCCTGTCACCGTGATGCGCGAAGTGATCGGGCGTCTGGGCATGCGCGAGGTGACCATTGGCTACGGCATGACCGAGACCAGCCCGCTCACCACGCAGACCGCGACCGACGATCCCCTGGAAGAGCGCGTCGGTACCGTGGGCCGGGTCCATCCCCATGCCGAAGCCAAGATTGTTGGCCCGGACGGCCAGACGTTGCCCATTGGCGAACAGGGCGAATATTGCTCGCGCGGCTATGCCGTGATGCTGGGCTACTGGGACGATCCGGACAAGACCGCCGAGGCCATTGATGCCGAGGGCTGGATGCATTCGGGCGATCTCGCGACGATGGATGCCAAGGGCTATGTGCGGATCACTGGCCGGATCAAGGACATGATCATCCGCGGCGGCGAGAACATCTACCCGCGCGAGATCGAGGAGTTTCTGCTCACCCACCCCCATATCGCAGACGCGCAGGTGTTTGGCGTGAGCGACGCAAAGTACGGCGAGGAAGTCTGCGCCTGGGTGATCGCGCGCGCGGATGCAGCGCTCGGGGCAAAAGATGTGCTGGACCACTGCCGGGGCCGGATCGCGCACTACAAGGTGCCGCGCCATGTCCGCATCGTCGAAAGCTTTGCCATGACCGTGACCGGCAAAGCGCAGAAGTTCGAAATGCGGCGCATGATGGAAGCACAGCTTCAAGCCACAGCCGACTAGGCGGAGGCCGCGCGCCTCCCGGAAATCGGCGCAAAAGTGCGGCTATGGTGCAACAGGGGGTATAATTCGTGTGCGCGGCAAGACCTGCCCCAAGGGGCATGGACCGGCCCGAACGAACCACCGAACCGGCCTGATCTGGTGCGAAAGAAGACCTGATCAAGAGGCGCCGCCGCTGTTCTTCCTGCGGCCATTCCAGCAAAATTTCGTCACTTATCTTGTGGATAATCCGCAGCACAGGCTTATGGGAGGCGTGAATGATTGTGTCAATTTGGTTATAAAATAGGTATTTATGATAACCATAGACGCAAACGGTCGCTTTTCAGGCATGGCGCGATAAACAAACGATATTTCGCAAACGGCTCAGATTTTCGCAGTTTCTTGCGGCAACCGGCCCTTCCGAGTGATGATATTGCCAAGCGGGCAATCATCAGGCTCCATCATCGCAGAAACACGAAAAAGGGAGAGCCGATTCGGTCATGACCGAAGGCCACGTCATCGAGAGGGCCCTGCAGGCCGAAATCAATCCTGTGCGCACACGCGCCGATTGGGAGGCCATGCGCGCTGCTGCGCTTGCCGATCCCGGGGCGTTCCACGGCGATATCGCCGCGCGGCGGATCCACTGGTTCGTCGCGAACTGCGGACCAGCAGGAGCCTGGCTTTCCAGAGATGATGCAGGCGTGTGGACTGGCTGGGACGCTGCCACCGGCGCTCCCGTTGCCCCTGCCTTGCCCGTTGGCTTTGCGCCGTGGACGAAAGCTTTCGACGATAGCAATCCGCCGCACTGGCGCTGGTTCACGGGCGGGCGCACCAACGCCGCGTTCAACGAGATCGACCGCCATGTCCTTGCAGGACACGGCGCGGAAGCAGCACTGGTGTTTGAAGGCGACCGGTGGGACATGGCTGCCGATGGCGGACGCGGCGCGCCGGTGGATACGTTCACCGTCTCGCGCAAGCAGCTGCTGCTCGAAGTGGCCAAGTGCGCGGTTGCCCTGCAGGCACTGGGGCTGAAGGCGGGCGACCGTATCGCGCTCAACATGCCGAGCATCGTGCCGCAGATCTTCTGGACCGAAGCGGCCAAGCGGCTCGGCATCGTTTATACGGCCGTGTTCGGGGGCTTCAGCGACAAGACCCTGTCTGACCGCATCGCGGACGCCGGGGCGCGCGTCATCGTCACGTCCGATGGCAGCTACCGCAACGCACAGGTGGCCGCGTTCAAGACCGCCTACACCGATCCTGCGCTCGATAACTATGTGCCTGTCAGCACCGCGCTGGGCGTGCTCGCGGCAACGGACTTCGGCCTCGCCCCCGCAGACGCGGCCGTGATAAACGAAACGGTCGCCGAAACGCTGGCCGGCGAAGTTACCGTCGAACGCTCCGATGTCATGCGCGGGGTGGGCCGCGCGCTGATCAAGCTGGGCGAAGCAGGCCGCATCGGCACCAGCGATGCCGCGCGCGTGCGCCTGGCCATTGCCTCCAGCCTCGTCACGCTGCCGCCGCGCGTAGATACGGTGATCGTGGTGCGCCACACCGCGCAGCCCGATATCGTCTGGCGCGCCGAGCGTGACCGCTGGAGCCACGAGCTGACCGACGCTGCGCTGGAGACCATCCTCAAAGCCGCGAATGTGGCCAGCGCAGAAGCGCTGATGGCGCTGCCGGATGCCGATTTTGTGCGTGCGATCTGGGCCTCTTCGAAGCCGCTGGCGGTCGATTCCGATTATCCGCTGTTCTTCATCTACACCTCGGGCTCAACCGGCAAGCCCAAGGGCATTGTCCACGTCCACGGCGGCTACACCGCAGGCATCGCGCAATCGATGCAGGTCGCGTTCGATGCGCGCCCCGGCGATACGATCTTCGTGGTTGCCGATCCGGGCTGGATCACCGGGCAAAGCTACCAGATTTCCGCAGCATTGCTCAGCCGCGTCACCACGGTCGTCTCCGAAGGCTCGCCGGTGTTCCCCCATGCAGGCCGCTTCGCCTCGATGATCGAGCGGCACAAGATCACGATCTTCAAGGCCGGCGTAACCTTCCTCAAGTCGATCATGTCTGATCCGTCGAATCTGGCGGATGTGCAGCGCTATTCCATGGCCAGCTTGCGCGTCGCGACGTTCTGCGCAGAACCGACCAGCCCCAGCGTGCAAGCCTTCGGCATGGAGCACGTGACCCCGCAATACATCAACAGCTACTGGGCGACCGAGCACGGCGGCATTGCGTGGACGCATTTCTACGGCAACGCAGACTTCCCCCTGAAGGCCGACGCCCACGCCTTCCCGCTGCCGTGGATCGTTGGCGATGTGTGGGTTGAAGACGAAAACGCCACCGGCGAGGCGGCGCCTTTCGCGCGCTCCGGCAGTGAAGGCGTCACCTGGCGCCGCGCCGCGCCCGGCGAAAAGGGCGAAATCGTTATCGCCGCACCTTATCCTTATCTGGCGCGCACGATCTGGGGCGATGTGGAGAACTTCCGCGTCGAGAACGGCAGCGTCGTTGGCGACTGGAAAGGCGATGCCGGCCGCTGGGAAAGCGGCTACTGGGGCCGCTGGCAGGGCGCCTGGGCCTATACGCAGGGCGATTTCGCCATCGCGCATGAGGACGGCTCGTTCTCGTTCCATGGCCGCTCGGATGATGTCATCAACGTCTCGGGTCACCGCATGGGGACCGAGGAAATCGAAGGCGCGGTGCTGCGTGACAAGGCGCTCGATCCCAACTCGCCGGTCGGCAATGTCCTCGTCGTCGGCGCGCCGCACCGTGAAAAAGGGCTGACCCCGCTCGCGTTCGTGGTGCCCGTCGCGGGCCGCAAGTTGACCGAAGAAGACCGCCAGCGCCTGTTCAACCTTGTCCGCACCGAAAAGGGCGCAGTCGCGGTTCCGGCCGATTTCATCGAAGTCAGCCAGTTCCCCGAAACCCGCTCGGGCAAGTACATGCGCCGCATGGTCCGCGCGCTGGTCGAGGGCGGAGAACTGGGTGACGTGACCACCCTGCGC
>JAIXYF010000114.1 GCA_027490345.1 Novosphingobium sp. | reverse complement strand
GGCCGATCACGACCTCCCATGCGCCGGTTGTGCCCTCGATGCGGTATGCTGTGTCAGTCATTGGGAACCTTGAGCGGATCGATCAGTTCGACGGTCGGAAAGTACGTGGCAAATCGCTTAGGGTCGCGCGTGAGAATTGGCCAGCCCCTGCTTGCAGCCTGCGCGCCTATGAGGAAATCAGGAAGGATGCTGGCGCGACGGCCCCCGTTGCGGCGGTAAGCCAGAAAGGCCTCCCCGGCGCGAAAGGCATCCTCCGGACTGAGAGCGACGACCGTAACGCCAAGACCGGCAAGAAATCGCTCGACCACGCTGCACGCTGCAAAGCCGGGAGAAATCTCGGCAAAGATGATGGGATTGATGTAGATGGGCGATGTCAGGGAAACAGCCTCAAAGCCCGCCAAAACCTGGCCCGACGCCGCATCTTCCGGATTGACGATGTGCAGAAAGATGTTGGAATCAACGATCATACATCTGCCGGTGGGCCACGCATCAGATCATAGAATTCGGTGTTGGTCATACCAAACGGGCGAAAGTGGCTGCGTGCCTCGGCAACACTCTCAGCAATCACGGCTTTGCGGGCCTCAGCCACATCCTGCGCGGTTACCGGCAGGATGCGGGCGCTGCCATCCTCTGCCAGTCTGAACGCCACCCGATCTCCTGCCTTGAGGCCGAGCGCTTCCCGGATTTCCTTCGGGATCGTGACCTGACATTTCGAGGTCATGTTGGAGCGAAAGGTGCGTTGATGGTGCGCATTCATGCCGATGGTATTACTCTTAAGCGGTAATACAGTCAATCGCGCCCGGCCCTTACCACCACTTCGCCGGGCGCGCCGTAAACCCAGCCCGCGCCTCGATCGCCAGCCCTGCATCGAGCACGCCCTGCTCATCGAACGGACGGCCAATCAGCTGAAGGCCCAGCGGCAGTCCCTGCCGGTCAAGCCCCGCAGGCACCGACATTGCGGGCAAGCCCGCAAGACTGGCGGGCACGGCGAACACGTCGTTGAGGTACATGGCAAGCGGATCGCTCACCATCTCGCCCAGCCCGAAGGCGGCGGTCGGCGCGGTGGGGGCAAGGATCACGTCGACAGTCTGGAATGCGTCCAGAAAATCGCGGCTGATCAGCGTACGCACCTTTTGCGCCTGCGTATAATAGGCATCGTAGAAGCCTGCCGAGAGCACATACGTGCCGATCAGGATGCGGCGGCGAACTTCTGCGCCGAACCCTGCGGCGCGGGTGGCCGCATACATGTCCTGCAGCCCCGCGCCCTGCGGCAGGTCGCGCAGGCCGTAGCGCACGCCATCATAGCGCGCCAGGTTGGACGAGGCTTCGGCAGGCGCGATGATGTAGTACGCGGGCAGCGCATACTTGGTGTGCGCCAGATTGATATCAACGATCTCGGCGCCCGCATCCTTCAGCCAGGCGATGCCTTCGTCCCACACGCGGGCGACATCCGCGTCCATCCCGTCCATGCGGTATTCGCGCGGGATGCCGACCTTTTTGCCGCGCAGGTCCGCGTTCAGGTTGGCTTCCCATTCCGGCACGGGCATGTCGAGGCTGGTCGAATCCTTGGGATCGAACCCGGCCATCGCTTCCAGCATGATCGCACAATCGCGCACATCGCGCGCCATCGGCCCGGCCTGATCGAGGCTGGAGGCGAACGCAACAATGCCCCAGCGCGAGCAGCGGCCATAGGTGGGCTTGATCCCCGAAATGCCGGTGAAGGCGGCGGGCTGGCGGATCGAGCCGCCAGTATCAGTGCCCGTGGCAGCGGGCGCGATGCGCGCTGAAACTGCCGCCGAGGAGCCGCCCGAGGAGCCGCCGGGGGCCATTTGGGCGGTGCTGCCTTCCCGCCGCCAGGGCGAGATCACATTGCCGAAGGCGCTCGTCTCGTTCGAGGAGCCCATCGCGAACTGATCGAGGTTGAGCTTGCCGAGCATGCCCGCGCCCGCATCCCACAACTTCTGCGAAACCGTGGATTCGTATGGCGGCACGAAGTTGCCGAGGATGTTCGAAGCGGCAGTCGTCTTCGTGCCCGTCGTCGCGAACAAGTCCTTCATGCCGATCGGCACACCGGCCATCTTGCCCAGCGCCTTGCCCGCGGCGCGGTCCGCATCAACGGCAGCGGCGGCTTCGAGCGCCTTTTCAGGCGTCAGCGTGATGAAGGCATTGAGCGCGTCCTGCGCCTCGGCCACAGCGGTATTGAAGGCGTTTGCCACTTCTTTCGCAGTGAAATCGCCCTTGGCAACGCCATCGCGGATCGCGGCGACGCCAAGGTCAGTGAGTTCGTTTGCGGTCATGGGCATTACTCGATCACCTTGGGCACGCCGAAGAAGCCGTGTTCACCGGCGGGCGCATTGGAAAGAACCTTGTCGCGCACATCGCCGCCGGTCAGCGGATCAGCGCCGATCACATCTGCGCGCAGACGCTGCGTGTTGGGGATCACCGCCGTCATTGGCGCGATGCCTTCCACGTTCACTTCGCCAAGCTGCTCAACCCAGGCGAGAATGCCGTTGAGTTCGGGCACCATCGCCGCGACTTCTTCATCGGTCACCTTGATGCGGGCCAGCGCTGCGATTCTGGCCACCGTGGCGGTGTCTACGGACATGGCTGTCTTTCACAAAGTCTGGGGCCAGCGGGCGCGCCGCTGGCCGGGAACAGAGAATCAGGGCAGCGGCAGAGCTTCGGGCGCAGGGGCGCCGCCCTTGGGCGCCTTGCCCATCTGCTGCTGCATCTGCTGGAGCATCTGGCGGCGCTGTTCGATCTCGGCGGCGCTCTTGAAATCGAGCAGTTCGACTTCGAACGTCAGATCGCTGTTCGCCGGGATCACCACTTCGCCAGTGGAGGGGTTCTTCTGCTCGGCCGCGCCATAAGCCATGGAAGCGGGGATCACGAGCTTGTACTTGCCGCCGCGCTGCATCTTCTGCAGCCCCTTGCTGAAGCCGGGGATCACGCCCTCGACCGGCATGGCGACCTTCTCACCCTTGTCGAACGACTTACCGTTACCGAGCTGGCCGGAATAATTGACCAGCACCACATCGCCCATGGTGGGAGACGGGCCGGACCCCGCCTTGACGGTTTCAACGACGAGGCCCTGATACCGCACGGCCCAAGCAGCAGACGCCGCAAGCAACAGCGCGAGAATCACGCCGATCCAGATGCGGGTGAGCGATCCCTGGCCAACCGGCTGGAGCGGAACGCGGGTGATTTCCGACATGTCTTCCCCTTTTGCGGAGCCTGCGGTCCGGCTCCGATTCCAAGCCCCGAGGCCGCCCGATCATCAGGACCGGACAAGCGAAAGGGCGCCGCAAATACGGCGCCCTCTTGGCCCAGCCGGACCCTTATCGCAAGAGGCTATGGGGCAGAACAGGCTGCCCCGAGAGCAGCTTACTTGCCGCCCTTATTTGCCGCCGTCGCGCTCAAGCCGCTTGCGCTCCATCTTGCGGGCGCGGCGGACAGCAGCAGCCTTTTCACGGGCGCGCTTTTCCGACGGCTTTTCAAAGTGACGGCGCAGCTTCATCTCGCGGTACACGCCCTCACGCTGCAGCTTCTTCTTGAGCGCGCGAAGGGCCTGATCGACATTGTTGTCGCGAACGAGAATCTGCATAAACCGCTACACCTCAATGCTGATGGCGAGAGCCCGCCCACGCGGGAGTCACCTTGAATTGGAACCATTTCCTGCGGGAAATGATAGAAATACGAAACGGGCCGAATCCGAATGGATCGGCTCTCACGCGGCGCCCGCTACCAAAAGCGCCCCGGCAAGGCAAGCAATCTCGTGCATTTGCCGCTTGCGTGCGTTAGGGGCTTGGCGAATGACCTCTACTTCGCCTTTGCTTGCCAGCGTTCCGCCCGGCCTTGCTGTTGCTGCGGGCGGTGCGCTTGGCGCATGGCTGCGCCACCAGACCGGCCGCCTGTTTCTTACCGCGCTTGGCCCGGCTCCGGCCACCGCGTTTCCATGGGCCACGCTCACGGTCAATGTGCTGGGCAGCGCCTTGATGGGCGTGCTTGTCGGCTGGCTGGCCCGCAGCGGTGCGGGCGGAGAAACCTGGCGCTTGCTGCTGGGGGTCGGCGTGCTGGGCGGCTTCACCACGTTCTCCTCGTTCGCGCTCGAATTCGCCGTGTTTGTCGAACGCGGCGCGCTGGGGCTGGCGGCGGCTTATGTTGCGCTCTCGCTCGTGGCGGGCTTTGCCGCGCTGTTTGGCGGCCTCTGGCTGATGCGGGTGGCGGCATGAGCGGGGCCGCGAGCGCCGGGGGCAATCCGGATGATGTGCGCCAGTTCACCGTCACCAAGGACGATGACGGGGTGCGGCTGGACCGCTGGTTCAAGCGCAACCTGCCCGCAGTCGGCTTTGCCACGGTTTCGCGCTGGGCGCGCACCGGGCAGCTGCGCGTCGATGGCAAGCGTGCTGATGTCGATACGCGGCTGGAAAAGGGGCAAGTGCTGCGCGTGCCGCCGGGCGGCAGCGCACCGCCGGGGATCAAGAGCGCCCGGCCCAAGCAGCCGCTGACCGAAGAGCAGATCGCGCTCGCGGAAAGCATGGTGCTCACGCAAGACCGCGCGGCCATCGTGCTCAACAAGCCGCCGGGCCTTGCCACGCAAGGCGGCAGCGGCACGTATGAACATGTCGACGGCCTGCTCGATGCCTATGCCGATGAAAAGGGCCCGCGCCCGCGGCTGGTCCATCGGCTCGACAAGGATACCTCAGGCGTGCTTCTGATCGCGCGCACACCGGGCAGCGCGGCGTTCTTTTCCAAGCGCTTTTCCGGGCGGACCGCGCGCAAGATCTATTGGGCGCTGATCACCGGCGTGCCCGAAATCCGCGATGGCTTGATCGAACTGCCACTGGCCAAGCAGCCGGGCACGGGCGGTGAGAAGATGATGGTCGACGAGACCGAACACGGCCAGTCCGCCCGCACGCGCTACCGCGTGATCGGCCGCGCGGGGAACTCCGCGTGCTGGGTCGAGCTGCAACCGCTGACTGGCCGCACCCACCAACTGCGCGTGCACATGGCGGCCATCGGCCACCCCATCGTGGGCGATGGCAAGTATGGCGGGCAGGCCGCCTTCCTGACGGGATCGATCAGCCGCAAGATGCACCTCCACGCGCGGCGGCTGCTCATCGAGCATCCCGAGGGCGATCTGCTGGATGTGACCGCGCCGCTGCCCGACCACTTTGCCGCTAGCATGGCGCAGCTGGGCTTTGAAGAAGCGGATGGCGAACTGCCGCTGGAGCCGGTGAAGCTCGTGCCCGACAAGGTGATCGAAAAGCGGGCGGCCAAGGCCCATGCCAAGGAATATCGCAAGGAACGCCGGGGTGAGCGCCGCAAGCGCGCCGATGCCCCGCCCAGCGGCCGCACGGCGCCCAAGCCGCGCGCGGGGGTGAAGAAAGGCCCGGGCAGCAAGGCCCCCACTGGCACCGCGCTCGCGCGGGCTTCGGCCGGGCGGGCTGCGGCAGAGCGCAATTCTGCAGAACGCGCGGCGGGCGGCGGCAAGCCAGTGCGGCGTGCACCGGCGCCAGGAAAGACTGGAGCAGGAAAAACCGGCGGCGCAAAACCCCCGGCAAGCAAAGCGCCGCGCCGCAGCCCGAGGGACTGATGCATCCCAACCCTGCCTTCCGTTCGGGCCAGATTGGCGAGGATCGCGCGCTGTTTGCGGCGCTGATCGCGGAAGCCGGCTTCGGCATGGTATTCATGGGCCTGCCGGATGGGCCGCGCGTGGCGCATGTGCCGCTGCTGCTGACGGATGCGGGCACGCTGCGTTTCCACCTTGCGCTGGGCAATGCCCTCACTCGCCACCTCGATGGCGCGCGGGCGCTGGCCGTGGTCAACGGGCCGGACGGCTATGTCTCCGCACGCTGGTATACCGATCCCGATCAGGTGCCGACGTGGAATTACCTCGCGCTGGAAATGGAAGGCCCGGTCCGCCGCATGGACCGCGCAGACCTTCATGCGCTGCTCGAAGACGTTTCTGCGCATCATGAAGCGCGCGTGGCGCAAGGCACGCCCTGGACGATGGCCAAGATGGCCCCGAACAAGCGTGAACGCATGATGGACATGATCGTCGGCTTCGAACTGACGGTCGAGGCCTGGCGGCCCACACTCAAGCTTTCGCAAAACAAGCCCGCAGAGGAGCGCGCCCGCGTGATCGAGGGGCTGAAAGGCGAAGGCAAACGCGCGCTTGCCGCATTGATGGAGCAGGTCTGCAGATGAGCCCCCTTTCCGCCATCCGGCGCCTTGCCATCTTCGATTGCGACGGCACGCTGGTCGATAGCCAGGCCGATATCTGCGCGGCGATGGATGCCGCGTTCGCGGCAGCCGGGCTCACCCCGCCCGATCGAGGCGCCACGCGCCGAGTCGTCGGCCTTTCGCTGCCCGAGGCGATGCGCCATCTGCGCCCCGATGGCTCGGCTGATGATCATGCGATGCTGGCCCAGCTCTACCGCGATTCCTTCCGCGAACGGCGCGTGGCAGGCCAGGTGGCAGAGCCGCTCTATGATGGCATCGCCGCGCTGATCGAGGAGTTGGCGGGAGCGGGCTGGCTGCTGGGCGTCGCCACCGGCAAGAGCGACCGGGGACTGGTCCACTGCCTCGAATCGCATGGCCTCATCGGCCATTTCGTCACGCTGCAAACCGCCGACCGCCACCCTTCGAAGCCGCACCCCAGCATGATCGAGGCCTGCCTTGCCGCCACCGGCGCCGCAGC
>JAIXYF010000263.1 GCA_027490345.1 Novosphingobium sp. | reverse complement strand
GCGCGAAAAGCTGTTTGCCTGGATGGTGCGCAATGCGGAAAGCGCGATGGTGTTTTTCCGCCTGCCAACCAACCGCGTGATCGAGCTTGGCAGCCAGCTGGAAATCTAGGGACGAAGTTCCACCACCTGATCGGCCAGCCGCGCGACATCGGCGCGGTCGTGGCTGACGAGGAGGATGGGAAGCGCAAGTTCGGCGCGGATGCGCTCCACCACCGCAATGATCGCCTCGCGCCGCGCATCGTCCAGCGCGGTAAGCGGCTCGTCCATCAGCAGAAAGCGCGGGCCAGACAGCAGCGCCCGGCCAATGGCGACGCGCTGCGCCTCACCGCCCGAAAGCGTGCGCGGGCGGCGCGCCAGAAGCGGCGCGATGTCGAGAAGGGCCGCAACCTCCTCCAGGCCGAGAAAGCGCCGCTCCGGCGGGGCCAGCTTTTCGCCATAGCGCAAATTATCCCGCACGCGCAGATGCGGAAACAGGCGCAGGTCCTGAAACACCATGCCGCAGGCGCGGCGCTCAGGCGCAAGATCGATCCCGGCGGCGCTGTCAAACAGCACCGCGCCGCCCACCACGATGCGGCCCGCCTCTGGCCGCACCAGACCAGCCATCGCTTCGAGCACGCTTGATTTGCCCGCGCCCGAGGGGCCGACCAGCGCGGTGACGCCGCCCGGCGCCGCAAACCGACAGGCTATAGTGCGCGCGCCGCGCTGCACGCTGATGTCGATATCAAAGGACATGACGGGCGCGCCCCTTCACAGGCCCCTGCACCGCTGCGCGCGTCAGCGCTTCGGAGGCGATCAGCGCCGCCAGCGAAAGCGCCACCGCCAGCATGGCCAACCGCCAGACTACACCGTCGCCCCCGGGCAGCTGCAGCGCAGCGTAGATCGCCAGAGGCAGCGTACGGGTCTCGTCCGGGATCGTGGAGACGAACGTGATCGTGGCGCCGAATTCCCCCAGCGAGCGCGCAAAGCCGAGAACCGCGCCTGCCAGCACGCCCGGCGCGGCGAGTGGCAGGGTGACCGTGGCAAACGTGCGCCATGGCCCCGCCCCCAGCGTGCGCGCGGCGTCTTCAAGCCGGGGATCGACCGCTTCGAGGCTGAGCCGGATGGCGCGCACCATCAGCGGCAGGGCCATCACGCCAGCAGCAAGAGCCGCCCCCGTCCAGCGAAACAGGACGCTGATGCCAAGCAGGCCGAGCAGCCGCCCGCCCGGCCCTTCGGGCGCAAAGGCGATGAGCAGCAGCCAGCCAATCACCACCGGCGGCAGCACCAGTGGCAAGTGGACCAGCCCATCGAGCAGGATCTTGCCGGGAAAGTGCAGCCGCGCCAGCACCCAGGCCAGAGCAAACGCGATGGGCAGCGCGCCGCCAATCGCCGCAAGGCTGACTTGCAGCGAGAGCAGCACGATGCTCCATTCCTCGGCGGTCAATCCCATGCCGGTTCCAAGGGGCGTTCAGCGCGTGCCAAAGCCGTACTGGCGGAAGATCGCCTTGCCTTCGTCAGACACCAGGAACCGGCGAAAGGGCTCCGCCTCAGGGTGGGTAGACGTGGACAGGCGGGCGAGCGGATAGATAATCGGTGTGTGCGTTTCGGGCGGGAGCCAGCCCACCACGCGCACCCCGCCTTGCGCGCGCGCATCAGTGGCATAGACCACGCCCAGCGGCGCGGCACCGCGCGCCACCAGCGCCAGCGCGGCGCGCACGTTTTCGGCGCGGGCCAGCTTGCCCTGCACGCCCGGCCAGACCTTGAGCCGCACCAGTGCTTCTCGGGCATAGCGTCCGGCCGGAACGGCATCGGGATCCGCCAGCGCGAGCCGCCCGCTGCCGAGCGCCTCTGCCAGCGGGAAACCGGCGCGCACCTGAAACCGGACGCGCGCGGCTGCGGGCGCCACGATCACCAGCCGGTTGGTGAGCAGCGCCGCCCGGCTGGCCGGCACGATCAGCTTGCGCTGCGCGACATGATCCATCCACGCCTCATCGGCCGAAAAGAACAGATCGGCCGGCGCGCCGGCCAGGATCTGGCGCGCCAGCGCCGAAGATCCGGCGAGCGACAGGACGGGGCGGGCATGCCCCTTTGCAGCCCAGCGATCAGCAGCGGCCCCCAGTGCTTCCTGCAGGCTGGCGGCTGCGAGCACGAGCGGGCCGCGTGGCTGGGCGCGCGCCAAAGCCGGGAGCGCCAAGGCTGCGAGCAGCAGCAGCCCTGCGCCCAGATGCAGGCCAGTGGAGTGCAGGCCAATGCGGCGCATTACGGCAGAAAAGGCGGACGGGAGAGGCACGGGACACTCCGGCTGGCTATATTCGGCGGTATACAACAAGCACCCAAATTGCCTAGACTCATTCCGCAGCCTATGCTGCCTTCCAGAGCGGCGCCGCGCGCTGTCATGCCTCTGCCATGTTTCCAGCCGAAAGCCCCGCGATGCGCTTACCCTCTCGTTCGATCCACCGCCTGCTGGCGACATGCACACTTATCGCCAGTTCTGCCCTGCCCGCCGCGGCCCAGGGTGATAGCGCGGCTATCTGGCATGGCGCGGGCACGGTGGTGCCGGTCAATGCTGCGAACGAGCCGGTCTATGGCCAGAGCGTGAGCGATTTCAGCGTGATCGTGTGGATCGATCCCGAGTGCCCTTATTGCAAGGTGCTGGGCCGCGCGCCCGAGATGGTGGTTGATGCCAGCGGCGGCCGAGTGAACCTGGCAGTGCGGCTGCTGCCCCTGCCCAATCACGGCCGGGCTGCGTTCATGGCGGCGGCCACGGCGATCTGCGTCAACCGCCAAAGCGCCGCGCCCGGTTATTATCGGTTTCTGGGCCGCTACATGGAACTGACCCGCACCAACGGGGCCGGCCTGCCCGATGCGCCGGCAACCAGCCTGGAGGCCTTGGCGCGTGAGGCCGGGGCCAGCGACATGGTCAAGCTCGATGCCTGCATCCACGCGCCTGAGACGATCCAGACACTGGGCAGCCAGTTCGATGCCGCATCGGCAGCCGCTGTAACCGGCACCCCCGCCATCGCCGTGCGCGACAATCGCACAGGCACCGTGGCCATGACCGAAGGGGCGATCAGCGCAGACGAGCTTTCGCGCGTGATCCGGGCCCTCGGCGCCAAAAGCGCAAACTGATCGGGCAGCCGATCGCCGGGCACTTAGGCGAACCCAAAAAATAAGCGGCGGGAGCTCTGAAGCTACCGCCGCCAAGGCAAGGGATATAAACGTCGACCCGCCCTCGGGAAGGTTAACAATCTCCTGTTGCCACACATATCCTTAATTATCGATGAATCGGCGGCCGTTTCGCATAACGGGCGCGGCGCAACCTTGCGCCATACCGCGCCGCCGCCTCGCCCAAAAAAGAAGCGGCCCCGGTTTCCCGGAGCCGCCCTTTTCTTAAGCCTGGATCTGAAAGATCAGATACCGAAGCCAGCTTCACAAGCGCTGTTCGGGCCTGCTTCGAGGAAGGCAGTCTTGCCCTTCACGACGCGGGTAACCGTGGTCGCCAGATCAGCAGCCGTCAGAGCGGTGAGCGGCGCAGTGCGCTTCACACCCGTCAGCTGGTTGACAGCGCCGGTGACCTTGGCAGTCGGCACGCCGTTCTGGATGTAGAGGTTACGAGCCGAGAGCAGCGTCACCTTGTCCGGAGCCTTCTCCTTCGAGCGGGTCAGGAAGGTTTCGAACAGAGCAGCCTGCCAAGCCTTGGGCAGCGGGGCGATGCCCATCTGCGCCTTGATGCCCAGCGTCTTGGTCGCAGTGCCGGTGAACATCAGGGCAAGCGTCTTCTTGTCCGGAACCGCGGTGGCGCCAGCGGTCAGCTTGCCGATCGAAGCGGTCAGGAACGCGACGAGCGCATTACGGACCGAAGGATCAGCGAAGCAGGTGCCGGTGACGAGCTGGGTGGTACCCGTGATCGGGTAACCAACCGGCGGGTTGGCGAGGGTCGACGTGCCCGAGTAGAGCGCTTCGAACCAGTCACCAGGGTTCGAACGGCTGAAGAGGCCGCCCGGAACGAACTTGCCCGACTTGTTCGATTCCGGCGGAAGGATCGCCGTGCCGAAAGCAGCCGTGGCGTTCAGAGCGGTCGGAACTGCGAAGAGGGGCTTCTTGCCCTGCGACGACGAACCGACTTCGAGCGCAGCAGCGTGCAGCGTCTGGCTGAGGGCCGGACGAACGTAGTCAGCGCCGACATAACCGATCTTGCCGTTCAGCAGGACCGTGTTGTCCGAAGCCGAAGGCACATCAGCAGCCGCTTCAACGGCGGCAGCAACGCCGTCCGTAAGGTTGGCAACCATGTACTTGCCCGGAGCTTCGGTGCCGGTGATGCCCGCACCGATCGTGAAGATCGCGCCGCTGATCAGGTTGGTCGTGCCAGCGAAGGCCGTGCCAGCTGCGATCGAGGTCTTGTACGAACCGCTGGTGGACAGGTTGATGCCCGACGAGGGGTTGTACGGCAGAGCCTGCGCCGCGTTCAGGTAGAGGTTCGGACGACCCGTGCCCATGATGCCGCCGCCGCAAGCAGCTGCGAGGTGGCGGGTGAAGATGTCGGTCGTGCCCGAGTTGTCGAGACGGCCAACAAGACGGATGGGAACGCCATCGGTGGCCCAGCGGGTTGCCGAGTCATCGGGATCGCGCAGCGAGCTGGCAACCTTCGCCTTGGGGGCAAAGTTCAGCGCCTGGATGCGGGCGTCGTTCCAGTTGGTGATGTAGCCGTTGAAGATACCGCAGTAGACCTGCTTGGTCATGCGCAGACCGCCAACCGCAACGCTGTTAACGGTCACCGGGGTGCCGACGTTGAAGGTGTAGCTCTCGGTGTCCTTGACGCCGTAGACCGGGTTGTAGGCAAGCGCGACCGGCAGCACGTAGAACGGAACCTGGATCATCGCGCCCGACTTCCGGGTAGCGGCGGTGGTTGCGTAGGTGCTGAAGTCAGAGGTCGACATCGGCGAGTCGGTGAAGATGAAGTGCGGGTTCGGCCAAATGGTGCCGAAGTCGGTCGTCGGAAAGCGGTTGGTGCTGGAGGTGCCGGGAAGAGCAGTGCTCGTGTTCAGCGTGCGAATCGCCGTACGGCCAGCGCCCGAACCAGTCGAGACGTACTTGCCGCCAATGTCGGACTGGATGTGCTGCGTGACGCAGTTGAAGACAGTGCCGCCGGTGGGGGCATACGAGCCTTCGGCGCTCAGGTTCTGGGCAGAACCGTTGCTGTCACCAACCTTGTTGGGGCCGGCATCGGGGCCGAAGCAGTTCATTTCGCGCGGCAGAACCACGGCGATCGACGAAGCGCCCATGCCGCGAATTTCGGCTTCGGGGTACTTGAGCTGCGCGAAGGCAGGGGTGGCCGACGCGGCGACCATGGC
>JAIXYF010000470.1 GCA_027490345.1 Novosphingobium sp. | reverse complement strand
GTCAGCCGTGGCGCCGTTGTTGCGGAAGAACGGCGAGCCCAGATACGATGGTGGCGCACCAGCACCGAGCGACGAGAACGAACCGACCACGCCGGTGAAGTAATCCAGCCCGAACGAGTTCACGTAGTAGCTGTTCTCGGTGACGTTGAACTTGCCGTAGATACCGCCGAGCAGGAAGTTGATCGGCCCGTCGAACTTGGTGGTCAGCACGCCTTCTGCCGTCCACGAGTTCTGCGACTGGTTGGACCGGTCGAAATCAAGCGGCGTCGCGGCGCAAGTGCTGTGGCCGCCGAACACGCCCGTGCCGGTCGGTTCGGAAAGCGAGGTGCAGAGCGGACCACCGGGGCCCTGCGGCAGGAGCGCCGAAGAAACCGGGCGCAGATAAGTCTGCAGGCCGGGGCCAAGCAGGCCCGCGCCCGCCGCCGCCAGCGCGCCAAGCCCGCCCGCATACGTCGAGCGATCGGCCACCGCGAGGTTGTAGTCCTGCTGCGAATCCACCTTGGTGCGCTGATAGTTGCCGGTCAGGCGCAAGTTGAACTTTTCGCCGATATCCTGCCGCCACACGCCCTGCAGCACCGTTTCCGAGGTGAAGTAGGTCGGGTTGAAATCGGTGTTGACCACACGCGGATCGGCCGGGTTCACCGCATTGCCATAGACGCTGGGGCCGTAGATGCTGCCCAGCGCGAAGGCCGCCGGAAGGCCGCGGATCGCAAAGAATTCCTTCGAGGTCAGGATATTGGCAAGCAGCGCATTGCTGTTGGTGGTGCTGAAGCCGCGCGTGGTGTTGAGGCAGCCCAGAATGCCGGTCGGATCCTTCTGGCAATACTGCTTCTGGATACGCATGCGGCTGTCCTTCTCGCGGAAGTGCTGCCCCATGAGTTCGATGGTGGTCGAGGACGACGGCTGCCAGGTCAGCGACCCGCGGATGCCGTACATGTCGCGGTCGTCGATCTTGCTGTTGTCGAACAGGTTGAGCGTATAACCGTCGCGCTTCAGATAGAAGCCCGCCGCGCGCACCGCCAGCGTGTCGCTCAGCGGCACGTTGATCATGCCGCGCACGCGCACCGAGTTGTAGTTGCCGTATTCGGCATCGCCCGACGCGGCAAAGCCATTGAGATCGGCCTTGGCGGTGCGGAAGTTGACCACGCCCGAGGTTGCGTTGCGGCCGAACAGCGTGCCCTGCGGGCCGCGCAGCACTTCGACCTGCTGCAGATCGTAGAATTCACCTTCAAACAGGCGCGAGGCGAACAGCGGCGCGTCGTTGATGTGAATGGCGGTCGCGCTGTCGCAGGTGACGCCGGTGCAAAGGTCACCGATGCCGCGAATGGTGAAGCTCGACGAGGTGAAGTTCGTCTTGGTGAACGTGATGTTCGGCAGCGAGAGCTGGAGATCCGAAGGGTTGCGAATCTGCTGCTTGTCGAGGCTTTCCTTGGTGAAGGCGCTGATCGCGATCGGCACCTGCTGCAGGCGCTGCGACTGGCGCTGCGCGGTCACGATGATTTCCTGCACGTCGGGCATGGTGCCTGCACCGGCGCTTTGGGCATTCTGCGCGAACGACGGTGTCGCAACAGCTGCTGCGCACACACCTGCCAGCAGGGTAAGTTTGCCCCTCATATCAATATCCTCTCTCTTCAGCGGCGCCCATCATTTTTGGGGGTCGACCTTCTGCGGCTAGAACAGAACAGGCCACAAGCGTTGTCAACCGCTCAATTAAATTTAGCGCTTTCCGTAGCGGCATGTAGCAGCGATGTGTCACCCAGCCGCCACCCTTGATCATGATTTGCCAACGAAATCCCGAATCACGCCCGATTTTTCTCAGTCAGATGTGATGCCACGTCTTGCCAATCACATTGTGATGTGAGAAATGATCATCATGTCTAGCGAACTCATCGATCGTATCCGCCGCCTCGTCATCGAAGGCGGCATGTCCCGTTCCGGCCTCGCCCGTGCTGCAGGGCTCCACGCCAACACCCTGCGCGATGCAGGCTTGCCCGGCTGGAACCCCACCGCCGATACGCTGGCCAAGCTCGAACGCGTGCTCGATGAGGGTGATGATACCCCGGCCCTCGTCCCGATCGAGGAAATCATCGACGAAGCGCGCAACGGGCGCATGTTCATCCTGGTGGACGACGAGGACCGCGAAAACGAAGGCGATCTTGTCATCCCCGCGCAGATGGCCACGCCCGATGCGATCAATTTCATGGCCACGCATGGCCGCGGCCTGATCTGCCTTACTCTCACTCGTTCGCGCACGGAGCAGCTCGGGCTTGAGCTGATGGCGCGCAACAACGGCACGCGCCATGAAACCGCCTTCACTGTCTCGATCGAGGCGCGCGAGGGCGTGACCACCGGCATTTCCGCCGCTGACCGCGCCCGCACCGTGGCGGTCGCTATCGATGCCTCCAAGACCCGGGACGATATCGTCACTCCCGGCCACGTGTTCCCGCTGATCGCGCGCGATGGCGGCGTGCTCGTGCGCGCCGGGCACACTGAAGCTGCGGTCGACATTTCGCGCCTTGCCGGGCTCAATCCTTCGGGCGTGATCTGCGAGATCATGAAAGACGATGGCACGATGGCGCGGATGGATGATCTTGTCCCCTTCGCGCGGCGCCACGGCCTCAAGATGGGCACGATCCGCGATCTCATCGAATATCGCCGCCGCCACGATCACCTGGTCGAATGTATCGATCAGCAGCCGTTCCATTCGGACTACGGCGGCGACTGGACGATCCGCACCTATCGCAACAAGGTCGATGGCGTCGTCCACCTCGTGCTGCAAAAGGGTGCGGTGCAATCTGATCAGCCGACCCTGGTGCGTATGCACGGCATCTCGATCCTGGCGGATGTGCTGGGCCAGCCCGGCCCGCGCAAGCGCAGCCTGCAGCGCGCGATGAGCGAGATCGGCAAGGCCGGCGCGGGCGTGATCGTGCTCCTCATGCCCGGCGGCAGCGAAGGGCTTCAGGCCGAAATCGCAGGCCGCACCGGCGACATGGACTTGCGCAGCTATGGCATCGGCGCACAGATCCTGGCCGATCTGGGCATTCATGACATGGTGCTGCTGACCAATTCGCATCGCAACATCGTGGCCATCGAAGGCTACGGCCTCAACATCGTCGGCGAACAGCCGATCACGGCAGAGTAAGCGCACATGGCAAGGTTCCTGATCGTCGAAGCCCGGTTCTATGACCACCTCAACGACATGCTGGTGGCGGGCGCACGCGCCGCGCTCGAAGCCGAGGGGCACAAGGTCGAGGTTATCACCGTCCCCGGCGCGCTGGAAATCCCCGGCGCGATCGTGCTGGCCGATCAATCCGGCCAGTATGACGGGTATGTCGCCATCGGCGTCGTCATCCGGGGCGAGACCTATCACTTCGAGATCGTGGCGGGCGAAAGCGCGCGCGGCGTGATGGCGCTGACGATGGACGGGATGGCCGTCGGCAACGGCATCATCACGGTCGAAAACGAAGCCCAAGCCCTCGTCCGCGCGGACCCGGCGCAAAAGGACAAGGGCGGCGAGGCAGCAAAGGCCGCGCTTGCGCTGCTGGCGCTGCGCACGAAATTCAGCTGAAGCGCTCGGCCAGACCCGCCCTGCTCCGGCGCTTCCCGAAAGCTCATGCCGATGGCGTGTCCTCACAGCACGCGCAGACCTCCGGGCGCGGCGCTGCAGCGATGCAAACGTTAACTCCGCCCTAGGCAATGCTGCGTCATTCTGCCTCAAGTCTTTGGTGCTCCGCTCTAGGTTAAACGCGTTTTCGGGCTGGTCTGCGCAGGACCAATCGGGCCGCACCAAGGGGAGCACGAGTCTATGAGCATCCGATCGCAGAGCCGCCGAGGCAGCACTGTGCTGGCTGGTGCCGTCGCGGCGGTGCTGCTGCTGGTCGGTCTGGGGGTGAATCATGTCCGCGTTGGCGGGCCCGTTCAGTCGCGCGTCCTCAGCCTCAATCTGTTTGTCGCCGATATCCTGCCTGCGCCGCTTTTTATCGCCGAGCCGATGCTGCGGGCTTCGCAGCTTTCCGCCGATATCAGCCAGGTTGAAACCTACCGCGCAGAGCTTGCGCGGCTGGAGAAAGACTACCGCGCCAGCAAAACACGCTGGATGCAAGAGCTTTCCGATCCGGCGCTGGCCGCAGAGTTGCGCGGGGCTGCGACGCAAGAGGCCGATGCGTTCTGGACCGAAACCAACACCGTGCTGATCCCGGCTGCCGTGCGCGGCGATGCCGCCGCCGCACAGGCCAGCGCGGCAAAGCTGAGCAGCATTTTCACCCGGCAGCGCACCGCCATTCTGGCGCTGGCAACGAAGGCCGACGCGGCCCGTTTCGCATTCATCGGCAGCGCAAGAACGCTTGCCATGGCCATGATGGCAGCCATGGTGCTGGCCACGTTCCTGCTGGTTGGCATGATCCTCTATGCCATGCGCCTGCTCGGCCGCCATGTGCTCGATCCGCTGGCGAGTACCGCGCAAGTGATGAGCGACATGGCCGCCGGTGATCTTGCAACAGGCCGCTGCGACGTGCACCGCGCCGACGAGATTGGCGAGATGACCCGCGCCATCGAAGTGTTTCGCGGCGTGGCCCGCAACCAGCAGGAAGCCGCCGAAAAGCAGGCCCATGTCGTTGCTGCGATGGGCAGCGCGCTGGGCCAGCTGGCCGAAGGCGATCTCGCGCACCGCATCGAACCCGCCTTCCCGGAAGAATACGAAGCTCTGCGCGCCGCCTACAACGATGCTGCCGGGCGGCTCGACAGCGTGATAGCCCGCGTCGGCACCAGCGCGGCCAGCGTCAATAACGGCGCGGCCGAAATCCGCTCCGCCGCCGCAGATCTGGCTGCCCGCAACCAGAACCAGGCCGCCAGTGTCGAGGAATCAAGCGCGGCCATGAAGCAGGTTGGCGGGCTGGTTTCGGCCACCGCTGGCCGCACTCGCGAAGTGGCAGCCGAAATCGGCCTTGCCACCCAGGATGCAGCGGCAGGCGGCGATCTGGTGAGCGAAGCGATGGCGGCCATGGGCGCGATCGAACGCAGCTCGCAGGAGATCGACCGGATCATTGGCCTGATCGATTCCATTGCTTTCCAGACCAACCTTCTGGCGCTCAATGCCGGGGTCGAAGCGGCGCGCGCAGGCGATGCCGGCAAGGGCTTTGCCGTTGTCGC
>JAIXYF010000300.1 GCA_027490345.1 Novosphingobium sp. | reverse complement strand
GTTGGTCACGGTCCATCTCACGAAGCCCCAGTCGACTTCGGGGTCGCCTGCTGCCCCGTGCGAAGTGTCCGAAAAGAAGGGCGGGGAAACCTGCCTCGATCCGCAGATCACCTCGGTCGTGCCTTTGCGTGATCCGCGCGCCACCGCCGTGCAGTTCCGCTACCTCTGGGTGACGACGGCAAACGGCCTCGAACTCATGGACGTGACCAATCTGGCCAAGCCCCAGCCGGTGCCGGGCGCAACCGTGGCGCTGCAGGATGCGCGCCGGGTCTATGTCGCGCGCACCTATGCCTATGTCGCGGCGAAGCAGCAGGGCCTCGTCATCATCGACGTGACCGTGCCGACCAAGCCCGCGATCCAGCAGGCCTATACCGCAGAGGGGCAATTGACCGATGCCGAGGACGTGATCGTCGCCTCCACCAATGCCTCGCTGTTTGCCTATGTGGCGGACGGCATCAACGGGGTGAAAGTGCTGCAGCTGACTTCACCAGCCAGCCAACCCAACTTCTATGGCTTCTCGCCCGAACCGCGGCCCGAACTGATCGCCTGGACGCGCACGCCAAGCCCGGCGCTGGCGCTTTCAAAGGGGTTGGACCGGGATCGGGGCGTGGACGAAACCGGCGGGCAGATGGCGGTGTTCGGCCGCCTCGGCTCCCGGCCGTTCAATCGGCAGGAGATGGAGGAGCTGTTCCTCAACAAGGCGGGCCAGCCCTTCAAGGTGAGCAATGCGGTGGATATGGCGCTGTGGGTGGGCGCCAAGCCCGCGCCGGCCCTGATGGCGGCTCGGCCCTGAATGCGGGCTTTGGCACCTTACGCATCATCCAGCAGCAGCAGCGCCAGTTCCACCGTCATCGCCGGTTCGGGCAGAACCACCTGATCCAGCCGCACCACCGCCGCATCGGCGACCAGCGTGCGCGGAATGGTGAATTCGTGCTCGGGCAGGTCCGCGATCAGCGCTTCCGCCGCGTCGCAGGCCTCCCAGCCTTCATAGCGCAGCACGATGGTGTGGCGCGTGCCGGCAAAGGTCACGCTCGCCCACGGCGCCTCGCTGTGTTCCATGAGGTCGGCGTGCGGCCCGGCCAGCGCGATCACCGCGCGCAGCAGGCGCTCCCCGGGGCTGATCCGCACGCGCGGGTGGGGCTGGCCAACGGGTTGAACAGCGGGCGGCTCTTCGCCTGCCGATTTGCGCTCAAAGGGCAGGGCGGGAAACAGGCGATCAAGCCACATGGCGGTTGCTCCGATAAGTGTTCATGAAATGTTCCACGCGCGCCGCTGTCGCGGGACGGGGTTCGCGGCCATTGCGCAAATCATCGACAAAGCGTGGATCATGCGCGGCCAGCCGGCCAAACTTGGTGCGCGGCATGCCGTGGAGGGAAAGGAACCTCTCGATCTTGCGTATCAGCATGGCTTTGCTCTCCGTCGTCAGCATCGTGGGTGAGTCGAGATAAGATTTTTCTTATGTTGACGGATTAATCCCAAAGGTCTAGGAAAAATCCTTCGAATATGGAGCAAGGTCATGAATTCCCGAATCGAGACGCAACAGGCAGCTGTTTCCGCCATGGATTCGGCGCTCGATCCGCAAAGGGCGCGGCTGGTTGCGCTGGCGGCAGAACGCGGGGTCAGCCTCTCGGCGCTTTCGGGCCTGCTGGGGCGCAATGCGGCCTATCTCCAGCAGTTCGTGCGCAAGGGCTCCCCGCGCAAGCTGGAGGAAAACGACCGCCGCACGCTGGCCGAATTCTTTGGTGTGGACGAGGGCGAGCTTGGCGCACCGACGCGTGAGACGGTGCAGGTGGTTGGGGCAGGCACTCTACCAAAAGCCGCCGATTGGGCGGATATTCCGCGTCTGCCGCTGGGCGCATCGGCGGGGCCGGGCACTCTGGCGCTCGATCTTGCGCCGGTTGACCGGCTGCGTTTTTCCGGCCGCTGGCTGCGCCAGCAGGGCCTGGAACCGGGGATGCTGAGCGTGATCGAGGTCGAAGGCGATTCGATGGAGCCAACTTTGCGCGACGGCGACGAGATCCTCGTCGACCGCGCCCCGCGCCCCTTGCGCAGCGGGCTCCACGTGATCCGGCTCGATGATGTGCTGCTTGTCAAACGGCTGGAGCCCGGCCCTGCAGGCACGCTGCGCATCATCAGCGACAATCCGGCCTACCCGCGCATGGAGCGCGCGCGCGCCGATGTTGCCGTGCTGGGCCGGGTGGTGTGGAAGGGCGGACGGATCTAGGATTTTTACCCCTCCGTCATTGGTAGCGCAAAGCTCTGACGCAGGGGTTGCCTTGGCGCGAGGCAGACGCCACTTTGCAAGTCATGACCGAAACCGCCCCGCAAGCGCCGCTCAAGGCCGCCATCATTCCCGTCACCCCGCTCCAGCAGAACTGCACGCTGATATGGTGCACCAAAACCATGCGCGGCGCGTTCATCGATGCGGGCGGCGATATAGAACGGCTGCGTGCAGCGATTGAAAAGTCCGGCGTCACCATCGAAAAACTGCTCGTCACCCACGGCCACATCGATCACTGCGGCATTACCGGCGTGCTCGCCAAGGAACTGGGCGTGCCTATTGAAGGCCCGCACGAAGCGGACCGGTTCTGGATTTCGCGGCTGGATGAAGATGGCAAGCGCTGGGGCATTCGCGGCGAAGTGTTCGAACCGGATCGCTGGCTGGATGATGGCGATACGGTGACCGTGGGCGAGGTGGAGCTCGATGTGATCCATTGCCCCGGCCACACGCCCGGCCACGTCGTCTTCGTCCACCAGCCTTCGCGCTTTGCCGTGGTGGGCGATGTGATCTTTCAGGGCTCGATCGGCCGCACCGATTTCCCGATGGGCAATCATGCCGAGCTCATCGCCTCGATCACCGAAAAGCTCTGGCCGCTAGGCAAT
>JAIXYF010000249.1 GCA_027490345.1 Novosphingobium sp. | reverse complement strand
GGCAGCGCGGTGCTGGGCGGGGTGATTGATGGCGGCGACGGGTTTGACACGTTGGCCTTCGACAATGTCGTCTTCGATGCCGATTCCGGCACTGCCCGTTTCCTTGGCTTCGAGTCTATCGTTGGCGGTTCTCAGTCACTCCGCGGCACGGCAGGTGATGACAACCTGACCTTGTCGGATCTGACTGCCAGCAGCATTGCAGGCTCGTTCCTGACGATTCACGCGGGTGCGGGCGAAGATCTCGTCATCGGCGGGATCGAGAATGATTTCATGTACGGCGAGGCCGGCGACGATGACCTGCTGGGCGGAACGGGGCACGACCGACTGTTTGGCGGCGATAATGCCGATATGCTGCTGGGCGGCGCGGGCAATGACCGGCTCGAAGGCGATGCTGGCGAGGACGAGCTCGATGGCGGGATTGGCGGGGATGAGCTCTTCGGTGGCGCTGATAACGACACACTCAACGGGGGCGATGACAACGACACCCTGCACGGCGACGGCGGAAGCGATGACCTGTCAGGCGATGCAGGCGACGATGTGCTCGAAGCCTTCCTCAATGAAACGGTCGGATCAATCGATGTTCTTGACGGTGGATCGGGTGCCGACACTTTCCTGGTCGATCATGGCGATTCCATCCTCGATTTCGCGCTGGACGACCGGGGCATCGACTTCTACACCGAGCTTTCCGCATCGCGCTTGATGATCCGCTTTGACGGTTTCTCGACCGAAGTGCGCGCCTATGCGGCGGACGGCACCTATGAACAGATCCTCCTCGCCAACGGCATAAGGCCGGCCCACCTGAACGTGACTGAAAGTTCGGACGCTTTTGGCACAGTGCTGCGGATCACGAATGCAGCGCCCGATACGCAGCTCTTCCGTTTCGCCATCGATCAGCAACATGCGCAGGCAGCTGCAACCAATGCCTTCCGGCAGCATTTCAACGAGGCGGGGCGTGACGTTCTGAACCTGATTGTGACGGAGATGATCGGCGATGGTTTGGATGCTCTGATTGAGCGTGGGGCAGCGAAAATCGCTGCCGATACGGCAGAAGCTGTATTGAAGAAATTCTTTAAGGACATCAGTTCCATTGAAGATAAACTTGAATTCGCGAATGCTATTCGGGAAATAGTCTTAGATTATATTGCGGGAAATTATAATGGAAAATTGCATGTAGCAGCGCAAGACCTCGGAGTTGCAATCAGCGATTTTGTATTGCCGCCGGTTAGCGGCATATTGTTCAAGCTGGGCACCAGCGTGGTCGCTGAGATTATTTCCCAGACCGTGATTGCGATGTCGAGTTCGACACAGGCCTATTACCAGCAACTTCGTTCGGGCAAAACAGCGGCGCCGAGCAATGACGAAGACATTCTCATTCGATCACTAGGGGCCGAGTCGAACGTCTCCACCGGAGGCGGTGATGACGTGCTCATCTTGCTTGGTGACGCGCAGTCTTCGCAGCGTTCCTTGAAGTTGCTTGCCAACGCGGTTGATGCGCAGGTCTATGATGGCGGCAGTGGCCTCGATACCCTTGGCTATGGCGTCGATACGGCCTTGACTGTCAATCTTGCCACCGGGACCGCCACCGGCGCGGCCATCGGCACCGATACGCTTGTTTCGATCGAGAACGTCAGTGGCGGCAGCGCGGGCGATGTTCTGATTGGCAATGGACGCAGCAACGACCTCCAGGGCAACGATGGCAATGATCGGTTGACCGGCAATGGCGGCAACGACCGGCTTGACGGTGGTACCGGCATCGACAGCATGACGGGCGGGCTTGGCAATGACATCTATGTGCTCGACCATGCCAGCGACACCACGGCCGAAAAGGCCAATGAGGGGACCGACAGTGTCGAAGCTTCGATCGGCCATGTGCTGCGTGCCAATATCGAAAACCTGACCCTGACCGGCTTTGCCAATATCCACGGCCATGGCAACGAACTGGCCAATGTCATCACTGGAAACGCGGCATCAAACCGCCTGCTGGGCCTTGCTGGTGCTGACCGGCTGTTCGGAGGTCTTGGCAATGATGTGCTTGACGGTGGCAGCGGGGTGGACCGCATGTCCGGCAATCTGGGCGATGACATCT
Organism: Novosphingobium sp.; assembly: GCA_027490345.1. GTDB lineage: Bacteria > Pseudomonadota > Alphaproteobacteria > Sphingomonadales > Sphingomonadaceae > Novosphingobium. The sequence goes on along the minus strand of JAIXYF010000249.1, from coordinate 1,463 downwards.
ATATCGTCGACAACGCTGGTGACGTGACCACGGAATATGCCGGAGAGGGAACCGACACGGTGCGCAGCTCTGTTTCCCGCACGCTCGGCGCAGAACTGGAGCAGCTCGAGTTGACGGGGACGGCGCATATCGGCGGCACGGGTAACGCCCTCGAAAATCTCCTGATCGGCAACAAAGGCAACAACGCCCTGAACGGCAAGGCCGGCGACGACACGATGCGCGGATTGGCAGGCAATGACACCTACTTCGTCGACGCCGCTGGCGACGTCGTGATCGAAGGTGCTAATCTTGGTACAGACACGGTTCATGCCTCCATTGACTACATACTTGGCAAAAACGTTGATAACCTTGTCCTTGACACTACCGCCAATCTCAACGGGACCGGCAACACCCTAGGCAATGTCCTCATAGGAAATAACGGGAATAATATGCTCCGTGGTTTCGGTGGTGATGACACGCTGCGCGGGGAAGCGGGGAATGACCAATTGCTGGGCGGAGACGGCAATGACATGCTCGACGGCGGCATTGGAGTTGATGTGTTGCTAGGCGGCGCAGGGGCGGATGTGCTGCGGGGCGGCAAGGGCAGCGATACGCTGACCGGCGGGAGTGGGGCAGACACGTTCGTGTTCGAAATCACGCCGAACGCGATATCGGACCTTGATACGGTGACCGATTTCGTTTCGGGCAACGATAAGCTTGTATTCAGCAAAGCCGTATTCACCGCATTTGCCGCGACGGGCGCACTGGCAGAAAGAGCGTTCTGGTCCGGCGACGGGGTGAGCGCTGCACATGATGCAGACGATCGCTTCATATACAACTCAGCCAGCGGTCATTTGCTATATGATGCCGACGGGACAGGCACAGCGAGCAACGCGCAGCTCGTAGCGGTTATTTCAGGAAATCCGGCGCTGGCGTTTACAGATATTCTGATCGCGGCCTGATATTCAACTCCAGAACGCTAAGGCAATCTCTTAGACATGACAGAATTACGGTGAGGTTGGAGCAACCCTTTTTCTTCTCCAATCAAACCGCTGTGCAACCCCGATGGCCCGTCTCCCGCGCTTCGTTCTTCCCGGGACTCCGCACCACGTGACACGGCGTGATGATCCGCGAAAACGATGCCGATACCGGCGCGCGGCCGGGGCGGCTGGTGCGCAGCTAGGGAAGGATCGAGGGCGCTGACACCGCAATCGCCTATGCCATAGCTCGGGTTCACCAGAAGACATTTACCTTAGGCGGGGCCTGATGGCTCCGGCCTTTCGTCTGGGCGCGCAAACCTCACCTTTCACCGCCAGACAGAAATTCTGTCCTGCCACGCTATTGTCAATCAAATAACTTGAGTTTACTCCTTCCGCATCGAACCGACGTATCGAAAGGCCCGCTTATGGACCGGAAAGAGAAAGACTCTGGCGCAGGCGGCATTCTGCCCGATGCGCTGGCGCTGGTGAGCGAGGCGCTCGGGC
>JAIXYF010000283.1 GCA_027490345.1 Novosphingobium sp. | reverse complement strand
CGGCCCGCGCAGGATTTCCACCCGCCCGGTGTCATAAGTATCGAGCAGCGCGCCCATCGAGAAGAACTGCGGCACCCCGTCGACCACGATCGACACGGTGTTGCCGGCATAAGGATCGGGCTCGATCACGCCGATGCCGCGGATCGTGAACACGGCGTTGTTGGGAGTATTGGCGAAGTTGTCGATTTGGACGTTGGGCACGGTGCCTTGCAGCGCCTGCAGCGTCGTCACGTTGTAGGCTTTGAGCGTCTCCGCGCCCACGGCGGCGATGGAGATCGGCACCGACTGGATGTTCTCGGCCTTCTTCTGCGCCGTGACGACGATTTCCTGAATGCCGGTATCGGCTTCGCCGGCGGCGGCCGCATCCTGCGCGAAGGCGGGGTTTGCGCTCAGCGCCAGCAGCGAAAGGCCCGCCAGCAAGCGCGGTGTGGTGTTCGTCTTCATGTGTCCTACTCCCCTCGCGCCGGTGTGACCTCGCTTCGGGGCGATTCGTCATTAACCGGCAATTCTGCCTGTTTTATGCCGGTTTCCGGGGTGGGCCGAACCTGAAACTTTGGTCAGGGGGGAAATCTGCAATACGGGGTCAATGTTCCCCGCGAAATGTGCCATCATGGAGCAAGGAATGGGGTAAAGGGGTGCCAGTGACCGGATCGACGATGAAGACGCGCATGCTGCATGCGATGCTGCCCGCCGGGCTGGGGGAAGAACCGGCGCGCTGGCAGCAGCAGAAAAGCGCGCGCACCCGGCTGCGGCTGGTGGAAGCGGCCATCGATTGCCTTGTCGAAGGCGGCTATTCGCGGCTGACGACGCAAGCCGTGGCAGAGCGCACCAAGGCCTCACGCGGGTCGATGCACCACCATTTCCCGACCCGGATGGAACTGGTCGCAGCCGTGGTCGAGCAAGTGTTCTATGAACGCATGCGTCTGTTTCTGGACGATTACCTCTCCAATCTTGCGCGCAGTTCCGAGGCGGAGATGCTTGAAATTGCTACAGCCGCGCATTGGCGCAGCGTCCATACGCGCGAATATGCTGCGTATCTCGAACTGGCGGTGGCGGCGCGCACCGATCCCGAACTAGACGGCTTCTTCGGCCCGGCTGCACGCCGCTATGACGAAGTGTGGATCGGCGAGATGATTGAATCCTTCCCGCAGTGGCGCGACCAGTGGGAGCAGATGAAGCTGGCCAGCGATTTCGTCAGCAACGTGCACATGGGGATGCTGCTGCAGCACCCAGTCTATGGCGAAGCCCGTACGCAGCGGATGCACAAGCTGACCAACGAAGTGCTGCGGCTGATCTATGCCCATAAGTTTGGCGTCTAGAAAACCGGCGATATTGCCTGAAATACCCGCCTTTGTACCAGTAGCCTGCTGTCAGTGCCTCCCGGCATGATCCTTGACGAACCGGGGCCAACCCGGATGGAGGAGACGCCCATGCCCTTTACCGGCCCGATTGAAGATCGCCTCGCGATCCGCGAACTGATGGATACCCATGCCCACGGCGTGATGACGCGCGATGCCGCGTTGTGGGGATCGATCTGGGCGGAAGATGCCTATTGGGAACTGCCCGAATATCCCGATCTTGGCGGGTTTGACGGCAAGGCGGCGATTGTCGCGGCGTGGACGGACTCGATGAAGCACTATGGCCTGGCAAACTGCACCAAGCCGATGCTCTATTTCATGCAGCCCGGCTCGATCGAAGTGGAGGGCGATCACGCCAGGGCGGTGGCCTATACCATCGAACTATATGACGATCCCGAAACCGGCGCGCGGGTGCACACCACCGGGCGCTATGACGATGAGCTGCGAAAGATCGACGGCGCTTGGAAGTTCACCCGGCGCGCCTACCGGATCGTCTTCGCGCACTGAGGAGGAAGGTCAGCCCTTCTGCGGCATGTCCGAAATGCGCTGCTCCACGCGGAAGGTGCGGATGCGCGAGCGGTCGAACAATCGCTCTTCATCTTCGGTGATCATGCGCCGGGTTTCGGGATCGGCCATCGCGGCGAAGCATTCGGCCATGGCGGCCTCGTCGGGAAACTCGATTTCCATCGCAACATCGAAATCGAAATCCATGTCCGCGCCGTCAAGCGGGTGCAGGTGCTTGCGCTCGTAGCGGATGGCCCAGGGGCCGAGCACCTTCTCGCCGATCAAGCGGTGGTGGGTTTCGTAATAGGCGATGAAATCGGCCTTGGTCATATCCGCGCGGCGCTTGAGCAAGGTCAGCACGGTTATGCTCCCAGATACGCTCATCGTCAGTCCTCCGCTTGCAGCACCGGTTCGGGCATCTCGGTATCGTCCTGAAGATACCAGTCGAGCCACTCATGAAAATACTGGTTTCCGGGTTCGTTGCGGCCAAACAGGAACTCGTCGTGCGCTCCGGACTGGAGGCCTTTCTGCACCTCCATGCCGATGAGGTAGTCCTCGGTGTAGGTCACATCGCGGAAAAAGTTCATCGCCTCCTCGGCTTGCTCCCGGTCGGCCTCGTCGCGGATCGGCTCGCGCCGCAGGTAATTGAGCACGGTGCGGTTGCGATCGGGCGTCGGGCCGGGGAACAGCTGTGCGACTTGCGTGATTTCGGGCGCGATGAACATCGACATGTTGGGAAACAGGATCCGCGCGAAATCGAAGCCGTTGTTTTCCTGTTCGCCCCATGCCTCGCGCGGGATGGCGCTCAGCGTATCGGGGATGCGGTGCTGGGGAAAGCCGATGCGCTGGTGCGGCCCGAAGGCTTCATAATGCGCGCAGTTCGAAGGCGTGCGCGGATAGATCGTCTGCTGGTGGAGCGAGGCGAAGTGATAGCCTTCGAGGTAGCCATCGATGGCCACTTTCCAGTTGGCGCCTTCGATGACCCGGCTGCCAAGGAAGGTCCAGTCCGCCAGGCCAAGGCCTTCGAAATCCTCCAGATAGCCGCGCGTGAAATGATCGATATCCATCGGCGCGCCGGGAGTGAGCGACACGAAGATCAGGCCGGCGCGTTCGGCGGCGGGCAGTTCGCGAAGGCCCAGATCGGTTTTGTCGAGCGCGCCGAATTTGCTGGCTTCGGAAATGCCGATCAGGCGCCCGTCCTGCCCGAAGGTCCAGCCGTGGTACTTGCAGGTGAAGCGCGGGCAATTGCCGTAGCCTTCGCCCGCCACCGGCGCGCCGCGATGCGGGCAGACATTGAGGAACGCCCGCACCGTACCCGCCTTGTCGCGATTAATCAGCACCGGCAGGCCGATCACCTCCATCGCTTTGTAATCCCCGGGGCGGGGCAATTCTGCCGTGAACGCCAGCATCAGCGGCAGGCGGCGGAACACCAGTTCCATCTCGGCCTTCCACTGGTCGGGGTCGGTATAGCTGCGCGCGGACACGCGTTTCACCGCGCTGGTCAGGAACGTCTGCTTGCTCTCGACATAGCCGCGCATTTTTGCGGCTGCCTCACCGATCCTCTGGCTGCGATTCATGGGTTCGGAGTCCTCAATTGACAGGACGTTCAGCCGGGCCGGGCGGGGTGCCGGGCAGGCAGACCTCGATCTGGCCGCCTGTCACGCGAAGGGCAAACACGCGCAAGTCCGGATAGGCTCTGCCTAGGCACTTGCCGCTGCCCACATCGAAGCGCGCGCCGTGGAGCGGGCACATGATCGCCCCGCGCCTCACGCGTCCCCCTGAAAGCAGCGCCGCCTGATGCGTGCAGCGATCATTGACAGCGCGGTAGGTGCCGCTTTCATCGCGCACGGCGAGCACGTGCCAGCCGGCAATTTGCGCGGCAAATTTGCCCTCTGCAGGAAAGGCGGCTTCGGCAATCAGGGGGTGCCAGCTTTCGCTCACGGCGATCATGGTCCTTCATCAGCGGGCGCAGACGGGCTGCGCGGCCCGGTTTGCCTATCCGATCAGGCGCGGCGCGGCGGCTGGCCAAAGGGCTAGGTCGCGCTTTGTCGTTGGATTTGCAACATGTGTTGCATAAAGTGACTGGCGCGCCTATGCCGAGGGCATCGTCAATCGGGAGAGCTGGGCGATGACCATCATGACCACCCGCCGGCCAAAGGCCGCGCTTGCCGACCCCGCGCGGCGCATCCTTGAACACCACGCTGCGGCCTTGCTGCAGCATACCGCAGAGCAGACCTTTCCGCTGGCGGCCGCCGTCATGCGCCGCGATGCCGCGCACTATACTTGCCCGGACCGCTTTGTGCTGGAAAAGCAGCGTGTTTTTAGCCGTGTACCGCTAGTGCTTGCGGCATCGTGCGAAGTGCCCGGGCCGGGCGATTACAAGACGCTGGACGTGGCGGGCATTCCCATCCTGCTGGTGCGGGATCGCCGCGGCGCGGTCCATGCGCTGCTTAACAGTTGCACGCACCGCGGTGCTGCGTTGGCCAGCGGCTGCGGCGCGGCGGCGCGGTTTACCTGCCCCTATCACGGTTGGACCTTTGCGCAGGACGGTGCGCTCATCGGCATTGCCAGCGCGGCCGATTTCGGCGCGGTCGAGAAGGCGGCGCTGGCGATGAAGCGCTTTCCCGTTGCCGAGCGGGCCGGGCTGGTCTGGGCAATTCTCGATCCGGCCAGCCCGCATGATCCGGCCGATCTGCTGGGCGGGATCGATGATCTGATCGCCGGTTTCGGGCTGGAAAGCTGGACTCATGTGGCTACGCGCACACTGCATGGTCCTAACTGGAAGCTGGCGTTCGATGCGCACCTCGAATTCTATCACGTGCCCGTGCTCCACCGCGAAACCTTCGGGCCTGACCGCAGCAACCGCGCGTTTTATTTTGCGCAAGGGCCCCATCAGCGGGTGATCGCGCCGCAGGCGCGGCCCGGCCCGGCATCGCCTGATGATCTTTATGCGCTGGGTCACGTGCCGGGGGCTGACGATCCGATGGACCCATTGCTTATGGGCGAATGGATTCTGTTTCCGGGGGTTTCGATCAACACCTTCTATCCGAACGGCCAGCGCGCCGTGCTGCTGTCGGTGGTCATGCCGGGGGCAGAGGTTGGCGCATCGACGACCACCCAGACGTTCCTGGCCGAAGCCGCGCCAGACGATGCGACGCGGGCGATGATGGACGATCTCGGCGCGTTTCTGGCACATGTGGTGGGCGATGAGGACTTGCCGACTTCGGCCTTTCAGCAAAAGGCGCTGGGCACCGGCATGATGGGCGATGTGTACTTTGGTCGCAACGAAGGGGGCCTCCAGCATTTCCACGGCTGGCTGGACCGCCTGATCGCGGCCGCAGAGGCTGATCTGCCTGCGCTCCTTGGCGCATCATGCCTGCCGCGATAGACCACGCCGCGCGCCGCATTGCGCTGGCCGAAGTGGCGGCCGATCTCGTGGCGGCGGGCGGCGCGGAGGCGGCCACGGTGCGCGCCGTGGCGGCCGCGGCGGGCTACAGCACCAAGGCGGTGACGCATTACTTTGCCGACAAGCGCGCGCTCATGCTGCTGACCTATCGCCATGCCGCGCTGAGTTCGCAGGCGCGCACCGATGCCTCGCAGCCCGCCGGGAGCGGCGATGCGGCGGCGCTGCTGCAGGCCTTGTTGCCAACTGATCCCCGGACCGAGCGAGATTGGCGGGTGTGGTTCGCATTCTGGGGGCTGGCCATCGGCGACCGTGAATTTGCCGCCGAACAGCGCCTGCGGGTACGCGAATTCGTGGGCCGGATCGCCGATTGCCTTGCCGCCGATCCCGCCTTTGCTCACCTGGCCGATCAGGACCGGCCAGCCGCCGCAAGCGCGCTGCTCGCTGCGCTGGTCGGGCTCGTAACGCAGGCGATCTTCGATCCGGAGAGCTGGCCGCCTGCGCAGCAGGCCGCAGCCATCGATGCGGCGCTGGCGCGCATCTGCGGCGCGCAAACCGCGGTTTAGGCGATGCCCTGCTTGCCCGGCGCAAGGATGTGGTTGGGATCAAGCGCGTGCTTGATCCGTGCGTTGAGCGCGCGGTTGGCATCGCCATATTGCTGCGCCACAAGGTCCATCGTGCTTACCCCCGTGCGATAGGCCGCCCAGCCGCGTTCGGCAAAACGCGTGATCATTTCGCGCACGCAGGCATCGGCCTTGCGTTCCTCGGCAGGATGGCCCTTGTCATAAAGCAGGAAGATGATGTGGTGCAGTTCGCGCCCGCCCACGGCATAGGCCGGGGCATAATCAAAATCGTATTTCGCAAGGATTTCCTTGGCGAGTGCGGTCTGCCCCCGGGTTTCTGTTCCCTTGGCCGGGGCGACCGGGGCAAAGGCGACCATCCCGCCTTCGGTGCCGCGCCAGCGCACGATGCCGATTTCCTCCAGCGTCATCCCGCCTTTCATCAGCGAGGCATGGTGGCGGAACCAGGGGTTATCGCTCATTTCCGTGGCCGTCAGCACTTTGCCGCCCGCCGCTTCGAAGGCGCCGCGCACGATCGGTTCGACGGCTGCGATGATCTCGTCGGTGCCATAAAGCGCGAAGTAGGTGTTCCACATGCCAAGGCCCCGCTTGCGCGCTTCGGCCTTGACCACTGCGTCGGGAATTTGGCGCGTCTCGGTCCAGAAATCCGCGCGGCGGTGGAACATGGCGAGCTGATAGGCCGCGCCCATGATCAGAACGCCATTGGGGATGAGGTTGTTCATGCGGAACGGGCGGATCGTGTCGGTGATCTTGGCCACGTCGTCCATCTCGTCGAACTGGACGACAAACGGCTTGTAGGCGGGCGGGGCGGGCATCAGCCAGAAGCCGAGCTTGGTCACCACGCCGAAATTGGACTGGGTAAAGATCCCATCGAGATAAGGGCCGTAGCCCCATTTGAACGCCTGCCAACTGGTCGATCCGGGAACCGAGCCCATGCCGGTGCGCACCAGCGTGCCATCGGCCAGGACCACTTCCATGCCGCATTGCATGAAGAAGTGATCGCCGTAAGGCGTATACCCCACGCCGCGTTCCAGCGTGTTGCCCACGGGCGAGACGATCGGGCCGACGGTTGGCACATCGAGCCAGAACGGCAGGTTGTTTGCATCGAGATAGTCGCGCAAGTCTTGATACGTAACGCCAGGTTCGACCAGCGCCGTGCCAAGTTCGGCGTCGATCTCGATGATCCGGTTCATCCGCTTGAGATCGAGCACCATCTGGCCGCTGCTGGCAGGCGTTGCCATGCCATAGCCCATGTTCTTGCCGGTCGAGATCGGCCAGAGCGGCAGGCGATAGCGGTTTGCAACCTTGAGGATCGCCTGCACTTCTTCCACCGAAGCGGGGGCCACCGCGCCGCTGGGCACATGGCGGTGATCGGGATCGGGGATCAGACTTTTGGTATATGGCAGCGTGCTGTCGGCATCGGCAAAGACCCATTGCTGGCCGACAATCGCGCGCAATTCCGCCACAGCCGCGGCAAATTCGCGCGGCGGCAGGCCTTCGGGCAGCATCCGGGCATGATCAAGCGGGCTGGCCATGGCCGGGGCGGCAAGCGCAGCCGCACCGAGGGCCGCCGCACTGAGGGCACTGGCCTGCAAAATTTCGCGGCGGCTGACAGTGGTCATTGTCCATGCTCCTTGGGAACGGCTGGCGCGCGCTCGATCCATGCGGCCAGCGCGGCAAGTTCGGTATCGCTGATTTCGGTGGGACGGAACGCGGGCATGGCGCCTTGTCCCTTGCGCACGAAAGCCATGATGGCTTTTTGCGGAAGATGCCGCCCCATGATCACCGGGCCGACATTGGCGCCGTGGCAATAGCCGCAGGTGGCGGCATAGATCCGCTGGGGCGAGCGCGGTTCGGGGCTGGTCTGGCCCGGCTTTATCTGAGCAGGCTGGGCGCCTGCCGCCATGGCGAAGGGCAGGGCGCCAAGGGTGGTGAACGCCATGACGCCGATGGCGGTCAGGCCAAGTGATCTGGCGCGCGACATGCCGGCTCTCCTCGCTTGTTCTCTCGCTGCAGGACTTGATGCCTCATAATGGACATTGTGTCAATTTCGAGAGCGTAGAAGGCCGGCGGGGGCTATGGCGCCAGCGGAACAAGCGGGAGGGCCGCGATCTCGTCAGCGCGCTCGGGCGCAACGCCCAGCGCTACCAGCAGTTGGCGGACCACAGCGCTGCGATAGGCAGTGCCGGGCGCCTCGCGCAGCTGGGTAACAAGCGCGCTGAGCGTGGTGCCCATGACAAGGTCACGGCCAAGCCGGGCGTCGCTGAGCATGAACACGCCTTGGGCGATTCCTTCCGCGACCGTCTGCTGCGCGCGGGCATAGGTTTCCATTCCGAACACGATGCCGCTGGCGCTGATATTGACCATGGTCCAGCCCCACTGCGGATCGCGCGCGGCTTTCTCGAGATAGTGCCCGATGGCGCCCGCCGCGCGCTCTGCTGCATCGTCAAGCACGGCAATGGCCTGGGATACTGAGATCAGGAACCCATGCGTGGCTTCGTGCGTCAGCGCCTCGCGCAAGTCCTCCATGCTGGTGAAGTGGTTGTAGAACGTCTGGCGGGTCACGTCGGCGGCGACGCAGATCTCCTCGACCCGGGTGAACAGGCCGTGTTCGCGTCCGAACAAGTTGAAAGCGGCCTCAAGGATGCGGGCGCGGGTGCGGGCGCGCTTTTCCTGCCCGATGGCCATGCGCCGCGCAGGATCGATCCGGGCGGCGGCCTGTGCGGCGGCCTGTGCGGCGGCCTGTGCCGCGTTCTGTGTTGCGGGCGCGCAAGGATCGGGGTCTGCCATGGCGCCACGATGCGCGCGATAGCCCGTCTTGCGCAAGGCTTCCACTGATCTGCAGGCCGGATTTGTCAGCCTGCCGCAGCCCCGATCGTGCCAAGGGGCACGTGCGCGCCAGCCAGCGCGAGCGGCGCCGGGCGGTGCGAGGCCACGACAAGGCCGATGCCGCGCGCGGTGAGCCAGGCGTCCAGCGCGGCCACCAGTGCGGCCTCGGTCGCGGCGTCCAGCCCCTCGCTCGGTTCGTCGAGCAGCAGCCAGGGCCGCTCGGCCAGCAATGCGCGGGCGATCGCAAGGCGCTTGCGCTCCCCGCCGGAAAGGATGCCGCCATCCTCGCCCAGCACGGTATCCAGCCCCTGCGGCATGCGCATGGTCCGGTCCCACAGCTGCGCCGCCCGCAGCGCTTCTTCCATGGCAGCAGCATCGATGCCGGGGCGGGCAAGGCGCAAGTTATCGGCCACGCTGCCCGCGATCAGCATCGGATCTTGCGGGGCGAGGGCGAATTGTGCGCTGAGCTGCGCAGCTGTCAGCGCAGCCAGCGGGGCGCCGCCAAGGGTGAGGGCATGGGCCGGCGCGCGCAGCCCCGCCAGTGCTTCGATCACGCGCGTCTTGCCGCTGCCCGATGGTCCGATCAGCGCGATGCGGCTTCCGGGCGGAAACAGCGCAGCGCCAAGCGCGATGGCGAGCGGCGCAGCGGGCTGCGGCGGCGCCTCCTCTGGCGGGGAAAGCGCGAGCAGCACGCGCAGCCGCCCGGTGCCTTCGGCCACAGCCGCCTCGCGCGTCGCGGAGCGGGCGATCACAGCCACGGCATCGATGGTGGCGGCGGCAGCCAGCACGGCCAGCGCGGTCAGCGGTGCGGCGGCGGTGCTGGCGAGCAAGGTGGCGGCGGCTGCCAGTGCCGCGCCGAAGATGAGCACGCCGCTGCTGGCCGCCTCGATCCGCGCCAGCTGGCGCTGTGCGGTATCGAGCCGGTCCGCTTCGGCCTGCAGCAGCGCGGTGATGCGGGGGGCGAGGCCATAAGTGATGATTTCGCTGCGCGCGGCGGCATAGTCCACCAGCATCCGGCGCAGCTGCGCGCTTGACGCAGCGGCAGCTGCCGCCGGCGCAGCGCTGAGGCGCGGCGGGAGCAGGGTGAGCCCGCAGAGCAGCAGCCCAAGAAGCGCGGCGAGCAGCAGCGCGGCCTGCCATCCCGCCAGCGCCACCGCGCAAAGCCCAACGAGCATGGTGCCGACTGCTGCCGGAATGCCCGGGCGGCGCACCACAAGGTCTTCCAGCGCAGCGATATCGCCGATCAGCCGCGCGCTGGCATCGCCGCTGGAAAGATCGGGCGCGGTGCGGCCATCGGCGTGAGCAAGGCGCGAGAATAGCGTGCTGCGCAGGCCCGCCAGCGCGCGCAGCGCTGCCTCATGGCTCCACAGCCGCTCGCCATAGCGGGCGGCGGTGCGCACCACCGCAAGGCCCCGGATCGCGGCGCTGGGGATGAGATAGTTGAACGCGGCAATGGCGGCTGCTCCGCTCGCCCCGGCCAGCGCGGCAGCAGTGAGGAACCAGCCCGAGAGCGCGAGCAGCACCAGCCCGCCCGCGCCGGCGGCGAGCGCGGCAAGGAAGCCCAGCGCGATCCGGCTGCGCACCGGGGCTGGCAGGGGCACGGGGAAGCGCCCAATGATCTTGGCAGCAATCCTGGTGCCGATCATAGCGCGATCACCGTGTCGGCCACGGCGGCAAGGCGTTCATCGTGCGTGGCGACAATGACGGCGCGGCGGCGCGCCTCGCTGACCAGCAACGCGATGATCCGCTCGGCGCTCGGCGCATCGAGATCGGCGGTCGGCTCGTCCGCCAGCAGCAGCGGCCGGTCTGCAATGAGCGCCCGCGCAAGGCCGAGCCGCCGCCGTTCGCCGCCCGAAAGCCACGCGCCGTGATGGTCTATTGCAGTGCCAAGGCCCTCTGCCCGGCTGGCGACCAGCGCATCGAGCCCCACCGCGCGCACGGCATCGGCCACGGCATGATCGCTCGCATCCGGGCGG
>JAIXYF010000250.1 GCA_027490345.1 Novosphingobium sp. | reverse complement strand
TGATTATCTGGCCAAGCCCTACGAGCCGCAGGAACTGATTGCCCGGGTGCGCGCGCTGCACCGCCGTGCCGCCGGGGCGGTGCACGGCGCAGTCATCATCTATGGCACTTTCGAATGCCACGTGAAGGCGCGCACTGCATTTCGCGGCGGCAAGCACATCGCGCTGTCTCCCCGCGAATTCACGCTGTTTCGCTATTTTGTGGAAAACGGCGGGGAAACCGTGACGCGCGAAATGCTGCTGCGCGATGTGTGGAACATGAACTTCGATCCGCAGACCAACGTGGTCGATGTCAATATCGGGCGGCTACGGCGCAAGCTGGAGGACGGCTTTGCCACGCCCGCGCTTGAGACGATCTGGGGCGTCGGCTATCGGTTGACGAGGGGGGAATGACTGCCGTCACCGCAGCAGGACGACCACCGGGGCGGCACACCCGGCGAGGCAAGCGCTCGGTTTTCGGGCAGCTTGCTGCCGCCTCGATCACCATCGCCGGGTTTGCCGTGGCCGTGCTGTTTGCCGTGACGATGATCGTCGTGGAGCGCCAGACCCGTGCTTCGCTTTCGGCGACGGTTTCCACCGACATGGCCGGGCTGATCGATATCTTTGTCACCGGCGGGCGCGAGGAACTTCGGCGCCGCGTTGCAGACCGGCAGGCGGTGGTCAGCCTCGATGCCCGGCAATCGCACTATCTGCTGGCCGATGGCGCGGGAAAGCGGCTGGCGGGGGATCAGCAGCGCTGGCCGCAGCTCAACGCCGCTCGTTCCGAAGAAGGCTTCATCACACTGGCGGATGGCACCTCGGTCTATGCTCAGGGCACGGCGCTGGCGCCTGATCTGCGGCTGCTCGTGGCGCGTGAATATGCGCAGGACCGCTCGGCGCTGTTCGTGCTCTCGGCCGCCTTCCTCAGCGTGGGCGCGGCGATCGTGGCGGCGGTGGCGCTGGCGGCATCGATGACGTCGCGGCATCTGGCCCAGCGGATGAACGCGCTCAATGCTGCGCTGGGCGCGGCGGCAGATGGCCATGCGGCCCGCTTTCCGGCCAGCCAACGCCGGGCGGACGAGATCGATGAACTGGCGGGCCACGGCGCACGGCTGCTGGCGCGGCAGGCGCAGCTCATCCGGGCCTACAAGCAGGTTTCCGAACATGTGGCGCATGAAGTGCGCACGCCGCTGATGCATCTGGACAACCGCCTGGGCGGCCTGATGCGCGAACGGCCGGAGCCGCCGGGCGGCCCGCTGGCCCATGCGCGCGAGGATATTCGCAGCCTTGCATCGATGCTGGATTCGCTGCTCGATATCGCTTCGGCCGAAAGCCGACGGGGCGATCTGGCCGGACTTGTGGAAATCGATCTCTCCGCCTTGCTGACCGAGCTGGCGGAGCTTTACGAAGCCAGCATGGAGGAAGCCGGATTGATTTGGGAAACCGTCATTGCGCCCGGTGTGACAATGCTGGCAGAACGGATGCAGATGACGCGCCTTGTTTCCAACCTGCTCGACAACGCGATCAAGTATGTGCCTCAGGGCGGCCATGTGCGGCTGACGCTCGCTCCGGGTCCGCGCCTGACAGTGGAAGACGATGGCCCGGGCATCCCGCCCGCTGAGCGTGAGCGGGTGTTCCAGCGTTTCGCCCGCGCTGCGCTGCCGGCCGAAAAGCCGGGCTATGGCCTTGGCCTTGCTTTGTCGCGCGCGATTGCCCAGCGGCACGGCCTCTCGCTGCGGCTGGCGGATGTGCCCACCGGCACGCGGTTCGTGCTGGAGCCTGCACCATGAAGCTGCGGACGGGCGTAGTGCTGATGCCTCTGATTTTTCTGGCGGCGCTCGCCTCGGGCTGTGCCACCAGCCCCTTGCCGCCCGGCGGGCGCGGTGTTTCCGTGGGTGCGGCGATTCCCGCAGGTGCCGGACGGGCGGCGACTGCTGCGCAGATCCTGGCTGAAGCCGATGCCGCGCAAGACCAGCCGCAGCGGCTCGGCGCACTGATCGCGGCGCTCGATACCATGGGCGCGCGGCCAGCGGCGGATCAGGCCGATCCGGTGGCGCCGTGGCGACTGCGGGCGCAGATGCCGCGCACGGCGCCCTACAGGGGCCGCGTGCTTGGCCCTGCCTACCGCGCCGGGACGCTCGATCCCGGCGGCTCGGTGCGGCTCCCCCAGCTGTTCGACGGGGGCCGCGCGGCGCGGGTTGCCGTGGCCACGCGTGGTCAGGCCGCGCTCGATCTCATCGTACTGGATACCGATGCGCGGCCCGTCTGCCCGCCGGGCCGGACGCCCAGCCGCGAATGCAACTGGACCCCGCTGTTCAGCAGCCGCTTCGAGATTGTCCTCACCAATGCCTCCGGCATGGCGGCGACGTATTATCTGGTGATTGAATGAGCGCGTGGGGGCGGGCGCGGTCTGTATGTTTGCGGAAAAAGGTGGCAACCCGGTGGTTGACCAAGGTGGAGCGGGGCAGAAAATGGCGAGAATGATCTGGGCGGCCCTTCTGGCATCGGCGGCCCTTGCAGGCGGTTCTCCATCAGCATACGCCGCCAGCCCGCCGCCGGTGCAAGCTGGCAGCGGGCTGCTTGAGGAAGTCCGCGCGATCAAGAGCATGGACACGGCGGGCAAGCCAGCCGAAGCGCTGGCGAAGATCGATGCGGTGCTCGCCCGCGCGCGCAAGGCCGGCAAGGTTCCGCGGCTCGACATGATCTATGCCGAAGCAAGCCGCGCCAACGCGCTGTTCTGGCTGGACCGCTATGACGAAGCTCTGGCGATCTACCACCGGCTCGAAGCCGAGCTGGAGGGCGGCCCTTATGCGATGACGCCCGACCGCGCCGAACTCGTCAACAATATCGGCTCGCTCTATTCCTCGCTTGGCAAGCTGGACGAGGCGACCCGCTACAAGCTGCGCGCGCTTGATCTGACCAAACAAACCGCCGGGGCCGAAAGCTTCGAGTATGCCTCGGCGCTTTATGGCCTCGCGCTGATCGATTTTCGGCGCGGTGAGCCGCTTCTGGCCCTGCCCAGAGTGCGCGAGGCGCTGCGCCTTGCCCGCAGCCACGCTGGGCTCTCGGGCGATGATCTGGAACAGCCCGCCATCTTCGGCCTCAGCCTCGCGGCGCTCCTCGTGCAATCGGGCGATACGGCATCGTCGATCGAACCCGCGCGCGAAGCGGCAGTCTGGGCCGAGACCCGGCTGGGCGAAGACCACCGGGTCACGATGGCGGCGCTCAACCAGCTCGGCTCCTCGCTCAACGATTCCGGGCTCTATGCGCAGGCCATCCCGGTCATCCGGCGCACGCTCGATCTGCGGGTGAAGGCCTATCCGGCGGGCCATCCGGATATTGCTTTTTCCTATAGCGCACTGGGCTTTGCGCTGGATAACTCCGGCCACAAAGAAGAAGCGCTGCCGTTTTACGAACGCGCCGCGCAGATCTTCGAGTCCAGCGACAACCGCAACAATCCCACCATTGCCGCAACCGCCATTGGCCAGTTGGCGCGGCTGGCCGCCTGGCGCGGTGACAAGGCTGCATCGCTGGCCTTGCGCGAAAAGGCGGTGCGGATCGGCAAGGAGCGCGCCGCTTCGGCCGAGCATCCGGACATTCTTCTGGCCGAAGTGAACCTTGCGCGCGAATATGCCGCGAACAACCGCATCGATGAGGCGCTGGCTCTGCTCGCTCACGCCAATGCGGCCTTTCAGGCGCGTGCGCTTGATTCCAACGCCCGGCGGCTTGGCGGGCTGGTGCTAAGCGAAATGATCGCCTTGCGCAAAGGCGATCCGGCCGGAGCGCTGGCGCGCGTGCGCACCATTCTGGCGCCCGCCCGCGCGCGCCTGCTCGACCGCGCGACGCCGCGTGCCGAAGTGACCCGGCTGGCAGAGCAATACCATTTCCTGTTCGTCCAGCAGGCGCGCCTCGCCATGGCGGCAGGCGATGCCGCACTGGCGTTTGAGGCGCTGCAGCTTGCCAACTTGGGCGATCTGCAAAGCGCGATGTCGAGCCTGGCGCTGCTGCGCGCGGCCGATACGCCCGAGGCGACCGAAGCGATCCGCCGCTATCAGGCGCTCGCCACCGATGGCGCGCGCCTGCGCCGCGCGCTCAACACGCAAGTGGCCGCGGGCAAGGGCGATGCGGCAGACGGCATCAACCGCCAGCTTGCCGCGATTGACGAAAAGCTGCGCACCGAGGATGCCCGCCTTGCTGCGCTGATCCCTGGGTATTCGGTCCAGACAGCGGTGGAACCGGCTGCGCTGGCCGCCGCTCAGACATCCCTTTCCAAGGGCCAGGCCATCGTGCTTTATGGGCAGGATGAGGACGGCCTCGTCGTCCTCGCCGTAACGCCCACGGGCGCGGTGACTGGCGAGACGGCCATCGCCCCGCGCGAACTGCTGGAGCTTGAGCGGCGGATGCGCGGTTCGATCGAAAGCGGCCTTCTGGCCAGCGGGCAGGGCGCCTTTGATCGCAAAGCGGCCCATGCGCTTTATCTTGCGCTGTTTCCGCAAGCCGTGCGCGATGCGGTGAAATCCTCGCCGGACCTTCGCATTCTGGCCACCGGCAGCCTCGCCTCACTCCCGTTTTCCGCGCTGGTCACGCAGGCCCCGCAAGGCGCTGATGATGATCAGGGCGCGCTGCGCAGCACGCAGTGGCTGGCGCTGCGCCACGCGGTGTCCGTCCCGCTGTCCGCCTCGCCGCTGGCCGCTCGCTCCGGTGCCGACCGCGCGGCAAGGGCAGGCAAGCAGCAGCGCTTTGCCGGGATCGGCGCGCCCGTGTTGGGGCAGCCCGTGCGGCTGGCCACCCGTGCTGCACGCCTGTTGCGTTCGGGCGATACGAGCACGCGGGCTTTGCGCGAACTGGCCAGCCTGCCCGGTGCAGCGGACGAACTGCGCAGCATGGCCAGCGGCTTTTCCGGCCAGCCCACGCTGCTGATCGGCGCGGACGCGACCGAGACGGCGGTCAAGGCCGCGCCGCTCGATCAGGCCAGCGTGATAGCCTTTGCCACCCACGGCCTTGTTGGCGGCGCGTTTCGCGATCTGGTGGAACCGGCGCTCGTGCTTACCCCGCCAGACAAGCCTGGCGAGGACGATGACGGCCTGCTCACGGCATCGGAAATTGCCAAGCTGCGGCTCGATGCTGATTGGGTGATCCTTTCAGCCTGCGATACCAGCGCGGGCGATGGGGAAAGCGCGCCGACCTTTTCGGGCCTGGCGCGCTCGTTCGTGGCGGCAGGCGCACGCTCGCTGCTGCTCTCGCACTGGCCGGTGCGCGATGACGTGACCAGCCGGCTCACGCTCGGCACACTCGGCGGCGTCGCGCGCGGGCTTTCCCGCGCGGAGGCTTTGCGCCGCAGCCAGCTTGCCATCATCCGCGATACGAAGCTGGCTGGTGCGGCCCATCCGGCTACATGGGCGCCGTTCGTGCTGGTCGGGAACTAGGCTTGACCGCCCGCAAGAAACGCTATTTCCGCAGCATCGCGATAAACGCGCTGGCCAGATCGCCGGGGGTGTAGCGGCCCTTGCGATACCAGGTCTGCGACCAGTTGAGGCTGCCGAACAGCGCCACCTTGAACAGCCAGCGGTCCGTTTCGGGATCCAGCGGCAGGGCGGCGATCAGCTTCTCGAAGTGGCGCTCATAGCGGTCGCGCTCGGCGTTCAGCACCGGCACCATATCAGGCGGGAACGAGCGCACGAATTCGGGGCTGACGATCCGCGCATAGTCTCCGCCATCGAGCAGGATGGCCAGATGCGCCGCACAGGCAGCCTCGATGGCTTGCCAGGGATCTCCTGCCGTGCTGCCCAGCGCCGCATCGATGGCGGCTTCGAAGCGCGCGACGCCGTTGCGGTAGACCGCCAGCAGCAGCTCGTCCTTCGATTTGAAATGATAGTAGAGCGATCCGGGCAGCATCCCCACCGCACCCGCAATGTCGCGGATCGAGGTGCCATCATAGCCCTTGGCGGCGAACATGGCGGCGGCGGCATCAAGCAGCGCCTCGCGCCGGTTTTCGCCCCGGCTTTCGCTGGCGCGCGTTTCAAGTTTCCGGGCAGTCGCAGCCATGCGCATCAATCCTTCTGCAGGATCATTACCGAGCACGCCGCCTCGTCGAAGCCCATCACCCCGCCGCCGTTTTCAGCAAGCGCAAGGCGCGCGCCGCTCACCTGCCGGGGGCCAGCCTCGCCGCGCAATTGCAGCATCAGCTCGTCGATCATCGAAAGGCCCGTCGCGCCCACCGGATGCCCTTTGCTGACAAGCCCGCCCGAAAGGTTGATCGGGATCGAACCCCCCAGCGCCGTGGCCCCGCTTTCCACCAGCCGCCCGCCTTCGCCGATGCCGCAAAAGCCCAGCATTTCGGACTGGTAAATTTCGCAGAACGAGGTTGCATCATGCACTTCGGCCACCTGAATGTCCTGCGCCGTCAGCCCCGCAGCCTTATAGGCGCGCTGCGCGGCGAGCTGCGAGAGGCCCGGCTCGTCCAGCCGCCGATACTTGCCAGCTGTCATCGTGCTGGCGGCAATGCGCACGGCGCGGGCGCGCACGGCGGCGGGTTGGCGCGCCAGCCAGGCGCTAGAGCAGACCAGCGCGGCGGCAGCGCCATCGCCGATGGGCGCGCACATCGAACGGGTGAGGGGCCAGCTCACCGGGCGGTCCGCCAGCACATCTTCGGGTGTCAGGGCAAAGCGGTATTGCGCCTTGGGATTGTGCACGGACGCCGTGTGGTTCTTGGCGCAGGCGATGGCGATCTGGCGCTCGGTGGTGCCATGGGTGCGCATGTGCCAGGCGGCCTGCATGGCATAAGTATCCATGAAGATCGTGCGGCCCGGGCCCGGCTCGAACGGCTTGCCCGAAGCTTCTCCGGCGGCAGCGTAGTAAGACAACCATTCTTCGGGGTCATATTGGTCGATCCCGCCATCGAAGAGCTGTTTGGTGCGCTCGGGGCTTGCAGGATTGAAGGTCTTTTCGACGCCGATGGCGATGCTGAGATCGGTCTGGCCGCTGAGCACATCCTTCCACGCGCCGTGCAGCGCGATGGAGGCCGTGGCGCAGCCGCCTTCGACGTTGATTACCGGCACCCGCTCGGGAAACAGCCCCTCGCGCACCAGCGGGGTGAGGCAGACCTGCCCGCGAATGCTGCCCTGGCCATCGGTCCACATGCCGCAGTTGCCGAACCAGGCCATGCCGATATCGTTGCCGCTCGCCAGCCCCGCATCGGCCAGCACGCCCAGATAGACTTCGCGCGTCAGGTCTTTGTGGCTGCGATCCGGGAACTTGCCGAAAGCGCTTGAATAGCTGCCGACGATATAGGCGTCTGTCATTTCGCTTCATCCCACCACGGCGCGCGCAGTTCGCGCTTCAGCACTTTGCCCAGCGCATTGCGCGGGAATTCGGTGCGAAATTCCAGCCCCGCCAATCGCTGTGTCTTGGCAAGGCGGGCATTGGCCCATTCCAGCAGGTCTGCTGCATCCGGTGCACCGCGCGGGATCACCAGCGCCAGCGGCGTCTCACCCCACTTGGGGTGCGGGATGCCGATCACGGTCACGTCCTGCACGTCCGGGTGCGCGCCGATCACCGCCTCAAGGTCTGCAGGGAAAATGTTGAAGCCCCCCGAAAGGATCATGTCCTTCTTGCGGTCGACGATGTGGAGGAAGCCTTCCTCGTCGATCATGCCGATATCGCCGCTGCGCAAGTAGGCCGTGCCCGCGTCGTCGTGCCACAGGATCGCGGCATCGAGGTCGGACCGGTTGTGATAGCCTGCCATCATGCCAAGCCCGCGCCCCGCGATTTCGCCCACTTCGCCGCGCGGCGCCTCGCGGTCGTCATGACTGACAATGCGCATGTCGAAACCGATCACCGGGCGGCCCACCGCGCCGGGACGCTGCGGGTTGTCCCCCGGCCCCCGCATGGTCGCAAAGCCTTCGCTGAAGCCGTAGAGCTCGTAAACATTCGGCGTCATGTGCTCGATGACTGCCTCGCGCGTATCGGGCCGTAGCGCTGAACCGGCAGAAAGCAGCGCCTGCAGGCTGGAAAGATCGTGCTGGCCCAGCGCCGGATCGTCGAGCGTCACGATGCACTGGGTCGGCACCATGAAGGCGTGGGTCACGCGGTGTTTTTCGATCAACGCCAGCGCGCCCGCCGGGCTGAACTGCTCCATGATGACCACCGTGGCGCCCAGCAGCAGCGGCGGGAGCACCATGAACATCGTGCCGTTCGAATAGAGCGCCGTGGTGACGAGCGTGACGCTGCCCCGCGTCATGCCCAGCTCCAGCGCGTTGGACCACGCGAAGTGCGTGCGTGCGCCGTGGCTCTGCACGATACCCTTGGGCAGGCCGGTGGTGCCCGAACTGTAGATGATGTTGAAGCGGTCTTCGGGGCGGGTGGTCACGCCCGGATCGCTCTCCGCCGCGGCGGCGAGCAGTGCTTCGCCATCCTCCCAGCCTTCGCCGACGAAGCCGATGGCGATCCGGCGGATATCTTCGGGCAGGTCTGCCCCTTCCACCAGCGCACGGTTGCTGGCCGAGGCGAACACGGTGCGCGCGCCGCTATCGGCCATCATCGTGGCGATCTGCGCGCCGGTCAGCAGGCCGCTGATCGGCACCATGCAGGCGCCCGCACGCACGATGCCGAACATCACTTGCAGCATGTCGAGCGAATTGGTCATGACCAGCGCGACAGGCTCGTCGTGGGTGATCCCCATGCCAATCAGCGCATGGGCGACGCGCGCGGTGCCCTTGTCGAAATCGCCCCATGACAGCCGCCCCTCTCCGCAGATGGCCGCGATCTTGTCCGGCGCAAAGCGCGCATGGGCGGCCCAGATGCTGGCCATTCCGAACGCTGGCGCTTCGATCATTGCACGGCCTCTCCCGTCACCATCGGCATTTCGCGCACGCCGCGCATGGTCAGCGTGTCCATGTATTCCACGGTGTCTGTCGCCATGGCGGCATTGGGGAAGCGCGCGAAAAAGCGGTTTATGGCGATGCGCGCCTCGGCCCGGGCCAGCGGCGCGCCGAGGCAGAAGTGGATGCCATGGTTGAACGTCAGGTGCCGGTTGGGCGAGCGGCCGATATCGAAGCGCGCTGCCTCTTCGAACACGGCGGGATCGTGATTGGCCGCATTGACCATGGCATAAACCCGGTCGCCCTGTTCCAGCCGCTTGCCGCGCATTTCGAACGGCGCCTTCACCACGCGCACCACCGCGCCGGTGGGGCCTTCGAAGCGCAGCATTTCTTCCACCGCATTGGCGGCGAGCGTCGGGTCAGCGACCAGCTTGGCCTTTTCGTCCGGATTTTCCAGCAACATGCGGATGCCGTTGCCGATGAGGTTAGTGGTCGTCTCGTGCCCCGCAAACAGGAACAGGATGCACGATCCGATCAGTTCATCCTCGGTAATCTGCGCCGATTGCTGCAGCATCACGAAGTGCGAGATCACATCGCCGCGCGGCTGGGCCTTGCGTTGCCGCGCAGCATCGCGGAAATAGTCGGCCATGGCCACAATCCCGGCGCGCCCGGTTTCATACTTGTCGCCGGTGCTGGTGGCGTTGCCCAGGAAGGGCTGCAATTGCATCGACCAATCGCGCAGCGCCTCCATGTCTTCGCGCGGCACGCCGAGCAGGTCCATGATCACGCTGGCGGGCAGGGGATTGGCAAATTCGCTGATGCACTCGAAACGGCCGTCATCATGGGCCGCGATCCTGTCGAGCAGCCCGTCGGCCAGCTCGGTGATGCCGCTTTCCAGATCGCGCATGACCGCCGGCGTCACGACCTTGTTGAGCAGGGTGCGCAGTCGGGTGTGATCGGGCGGATCCTTGAATACGACCCAAGTGTTCAAGTAGCGGATCAGATCATTCAGCCGTGCGCGTTCTGCGCCCTGCTGGCTTTCGAAGAACGGGGTCAGCCGGTCCGACGTGATCCCGCTGTTCATCTGCACGGATTTCACGTCATCGTGCCGGGTCAGTACCCAGCCTTTGAGCAGCGGCGACCAATGCACCGGATCTTCGGCCTGCAAGCGCAGCAAGGTTTCCAGCGGGCGCTGGATAACATCGGGATCGCGCGGATCGAAGATGAGAGCGGCGGCAGGGACGGCGGTGGGCATGGTGATAAAAAAGCTCCGGACAGGCCGTTTGGCTATCATCGCACCCTTGCCATAGCAAACACTTGTTTGGTAGCCTGCATGCCGAAGGCGCAAAGGGTGCTTGGCAGGATCGCCCCACCACAGGAATGCGCCGCGGGAGAGAACAGATGCTCAAGCTCGTTGCCGTGTGGTCGGCGCCCAAGCCCGAAGACCGCGATGCCTTCGAAACCGCCTATGCCACTTCCCACGCCCCGCTGGCGCGCGCGCTGCCCAACCTCACCAGCCTTGAAACCATCCTCGTGGCCGAAGGCCTGGAAGGCGCAGAAGCGGGAGCCTACCGCTTCGCGATCATGACCTGGGCCGACAAGGCCGCGATGGAGCGCGACGAGCAGACCCCGGAATGGCTGGCGCTGCGGGCCGATGCAGGCGGGATGATCGAACGCTTCGGAGTCTCGCTCGTGTCCTCCATCGGTCACGACGGCTGAGGGGGCGGGGGCATGGCCATTCTCGTCACTGGCGGTACCAAGGGTATCGGCCTCGCCATCGCCAAGCGCTTTGCCAAGCAGGATACCGATGTGTTCCTGAATTTCCGCGCGGATCAGGCCTCGGCAGATAGCGCCAAGCAGGAGATCGAGGCGCTCGGCGCACGCTGTCATCTGATCCAGGGCGATGTGAGCACGCCTGAAGGCGCGCAGGCCGTTGTGGCCGCTGTCGCTGCGCAGACCGACCGGCTCGACCAGCTTGTCCACTGCGCGGTGAAAGTGCTTCCCGAACCGCTCCTGACCATCGATCCGGCGGCCTTCACCGAGGCGATCAACCTCAATGGCACCGCGCTCGTCTATCTCGTGCAGCCCGCCGTGCCGCTGTTCCGCCGTGGCAGCACGGTGTTCTTCCTCTCCAGCCGGGGCAGCCGCGTCGTGATCCCGAACTACGCGGCGGTCGGCGCGGGCAAATCGCTCGCGGAAAGCCTGATCCGCTATCTGGCGCGCGAACTGGCACCGCTCGGCGTGCGGGCCAACTGCGTCGCCCCCAGCGCGGTCGATACCGAAGCGCTGCGGCAGGTTTATGGCGAGAAGACCGAGGAAATCCTGCAGGCCGCCGCTGCCGCCAGCCCCAGCGGGCGCAACGTGACGCACGACGACTATTGCAGCCTGATCGAATACCTCGCCAGCCCTTCGGCCGCGATGATTCAGGGGCAGGTGGTGTTCGTCACAGGCGGGGAATATCTCGCGGCGTAGTATGGCGGAACTGAAGCTCGGTTCCTTATTCAAGCACGTTTCGTCGGCCTGTGCTTGATACGGGCCTTGGCTGGTGTGCTCGCGCGACGTGATAAAACAACAGCCAAGGCCCGGAGCCCAGTCCGGGCCAACGGTCCCAAGGGATGGGCTCAGCGCCTAAAGCAGCGAGAGCCTAAGTTCGCGTTTGAGGATCTTGCCGCTCGCGTTGCGAGGAAGGGTCTGCGCAAACACGACTTTCTTCGGCGCCTTGAACGCGGAGAGATGCTCCGCGCAGTGCGCCAGAACGCCTGCTTCATCGAGCGTATGCCCATCGCGCAGCACGATCACGGCAGTCACGGCCTCGATCCACTTCGGGTCCGGCATGCCGATCACCGCCACTTCGCTGATGGCGACGTGCTGATAAAGCACTTCCTCCACCTCGCGTGAGGCGACGTTTTCGCCGCCCGTTTTGATCATGTCCTTCTTGCGGTCGACCACGGTGATGTACCCGGCTTCGTCCGCAACGCCCAGATCGCCGCTGTGGAACCAGCCGCCCGCAAAGGCCTCTGCCGTGCGCACGGGATCGTTCCAGTATCCGCTGAGCAATTGCGGCGAGCGGTGGACGATCTCGCCCACTTCGCCGGGCGCCACCGGGTTCATCGCATCATCCACGATCCGCGTTTCGACATGCAGCGTTGGCCGCCCGGCTGAGCCGAGGCGCGCCGCGTGCTCTTCGGGAAACAGGATCGTGGCCACCGGCGCAATCTCGGTCTGGCCATAGAGGTTCCACAACCTCAGCTTAGGAATGCGCGCGTTCATTTCGCGCAGCACTTCGACCGGCATAATCGAGGCGCCGTAATAGCCCTTTTCCAGCGCGGAGAGATCGTAGCTGTCCATGAGGGGTGAGCGCAGCAGCGAGATCCACACCGTGGGCGGCGCGAAGAACGAGTTTGCCTTATGCTGCGCCAGCAGGTGCAACACATTGTCTGCGGCAGGCGATCCGGTGATGATGTTCGTGGCGCCGACATGGAGCGCCGGGCCGATCATGCAATCGAGCTGCGCACAGTGGAACAGCGGCATGGCATGGAGCGCCACCGTACTCGCCGTCCATTCGCAATCGATGATGCAGCTCTGGTATTCCCACAGCACCGCGTTGTGCGAAAGCATCGCGCCCTTGGGCCGCGATTCCGTGCCGCTGGTATAGACGATCTGCAGCAAGTCCTCGCCGCCGCGCTCCTGCGGGGGGAGGGGGGCATCGTTCAGCAGATCGGTCCATGCGGGTACGCCTGCCGGGGGCGGCGCATGTTCGCCGGGAATGCCGAACATATGGCTCGCCGCATCGCTGCGCGCGGCAAGCCCGGTCTCAAGCGTCGTTTCGTCCAGAAACAGCACCCGCGCGCCAGAATGATCAAGGATATAGCGCACGTCTTCGGCATTGAGCATGAAGTTGATCGGCACCAGCACCGCATCCGCCCGCGCGATGGCAAAGCGCAGCGCGATGAAGGCATGGCTATTGCGCGCGAGGATCGCGATGCGCTCGCCCGGCTCTACGCCCAGCTGCCTGATCCCTGCGGCCAGCCGCTCGATCTCGCGGTGAAAGTCCGCATAGCTCCACGTCACGTCTCCGCAGATGATCGCGGTCTTATCCCCATGCCTTTCTGCCGCGCGCGCAAGCATGGCGGAAAGCGATTGCGCGCGGGCGCGCGCGATCACGGGATCAGGATGGGTTTGCGAGGACATGGGAACCCTTCGAACTGACAATGGGACAGAGACGATAAACAGCAAAAAGGGAGCAGCGCCACCGGCACTGCTCCCCCATTTGCAGCAGGTGCTTAGTTGAAGCGCACCCGGAAAGAGACACCGTAGGTTGCCGGCATGCCGGTCGCCTGGGTGATGATGTTGTTGTACGAGATCTTGTTCTGGACGTTGAAGGTGTTGAACACGTTCTTGCCCCAGGCCGAGACGGTCAGCTTCTCACCCGGGAAGGTATAGCCCAGGCGCGTATCGACCAGCGCATAGCCGTCGATCCGGAAGGCGGTGCGGTCGATCCAGCGGTTCACCCCGTTATTGGGGATTTGCAGCTGGCTGCCCGCGATATAGGCGTCCTGATACGTGCGATAGTTCACGCCCACGCCGGCAAAGACTTCGCCGCCCGAGCTGGTCTGCACGCGGTAGTCGATGTCGCCGGTCAGCGACCACGTCGGCGCGAAGGGCAGGCGGCTGCCGGCAAAGTTGCGCTGATCGCCGAACACGGTGATGCCCGAATATTCGTCGACCTTGGTCTTGAGGTAGCTGGCCGAACCCGAAAGCGTGAGCCCGGCCGTCGGCCGCACCACGAGTTCGGCCTCGACGCCGAAGATGTGCGACTTGGGCACGTTGTCGAGCCGCTGCAGCAGGCCGAACAGCGCGGTGTTCACCGTGCCCTGGATCTGCTTGTCGCGGTAATCCTGATAGAACACGGCGCCAGCGAACGAGACAGCGTTGTTCAGCAGACGGGTCTTCACGCCCGCTTCATACGACGTGACGGATTCCTGCTTGGCCGGCGTGAACACTTCCTGCGTGGCACCGGTGATCACGGGGAAGGCGCCTGCCTTGTACCCGCGCGAGATGTTCGCATAGAGCAGCGTGGTCGAGTTGGGCTTGAAATCGATCCCCGCGCGCCAGGAAACGTTGTCTTCCTTGAGCGTGATGTTGATCGGATCACCCGGCAGGTTCTGCGCGTTGAGCGAGATGCAGTCCCCCGGACCGATCGGGATGTCCTTGCCGCCCAGCAGATTGCCCAGCAGGCGGAACAGCGCCGAAAGCTGCTGGTCGCCGGTCGTGTCCGAACCGCACATGCGGTTCTTGTTCTTCGAGCTGGTATAGCGGATGCCGGCCTTGAAGGTCAGCTGGTCGGTAATGTCGTATTCGCCGTTCGCAAAGGCGGCGATGTTGTCCATCCGGCCGCGATTGCGCACATCGGATTCGTGGATGAAGTTTGTGCCTGCGTTGCTCAGCGAGTTGTCGCCGTAGGTGATGATCTGGAGTTCGTAGACCTTGCTGTGGTTGTAGTTGGCACCCAGCGTCCAGCGGAACTGCTGGCCGGGGGCCGAAGCGTTCGAGATGCGCAGTTCCTGGTTGAAGTCGTCGATCGTGCCATCGCCGCGCGGGTTGTCGACCAGTTCGAATTGCGAACCGTCGAGGTCGAACGACATCTTCTGCGTGAGGTGGTTGTAGGTCGTGATCGAGGTCAGCGTGATGTCATCGGTCACGTTGAGGTCGCCGCGCAGGAAGGCCTGCATGATCTTGCGGTTGCCGCGCGGACGGGCCGATTCCGTATCCGATTGGGTGCCCACGCCGCGGCGGCCGCGATTGGACCAGTTGGCCGCGCGCAGATCGCGCGGGGCAAGCGGTGCGTTCAGTTCTTCAGGGGTCGGGGCGGCAGGGTTCGACGGCAGCGAGGCGATGATCTGCAGCGCCTGCGGGTCCGAACGGTCGACCGACCCATTGAGGTTCAGCTCGAACTTGAGTGTGTCGGAAGCCTGCCAATCGGTGATCAGGCGCGCGGCGATGTAGTTTTGCTCACCGTTCGTGTCGTCGCGGGTGAAGTTGTACTGCCAGTCGTCGCGGTGCATCGCATCGATCGCGAGGCGCATGCCGACCGTCTCGCTGACGGGGCCGCTGACATACATCGTGCCGTGGACTTCGTTGAAGCGGCCATAATCGAGGTTGAAGCCGGCCTGCAGTTCCTTGGTCGGCTTGGCTGCGACGAAGTTGATCGCGCCGCCGGTCGAGTTCTGGCCGAACAGGGTGCCTTGCGGACCCTTTAGCACTTCGACGCGTTCCAGATCATACATCGAGTGGCCCGCCAGCACCGGGAAGGGCATCGGTGCCTGATCGAGCGAAAGGCTGACCGCGGGATAGACGCCGAGCGAGTCCGAGTTGAAGCCGATACCGCGCAGCGTGAACACCGGGGTGCCGTGCGTCGATGGGGCGAGCGCGAGGTTGGGAACCGACTTGGCCAGCTCGTCCAGCCGCACGATGTTGCGGTTTGCCAGCATCGAGGTGTCGAACGCGACAATGCTCGCGCCGACCTTGCTGATGCTTTCACTGCGCTTGTTGGCGGTGACGATGATTTCGCCAACCGGGGCCTCCTCTGCGGCGGCTGCCTGGTCGGCGGCGGCGAAGGCCGGGTGCGCGATGCCGGCAAGGCCGATGGCGGTGGATGCCGTGAGGACGGCGCGCCTGATGTTGCTCATTTTTTTCCCTCTCCTTTGAGTTGTCGTTTTATGGTTTTGGCTTCTGGCTGGCGGGGTCCGTCAGCCGTTCAACAGGTCTGCGAAATCGGCGATGGTCCGCCGCAGGATGCTATCGGCGGTGGGGAAGGCAGCCCGCATGGTGGCAAGGCCATGGATCAGGCCTTTCGCCTCGTTAAAGTGCACCGCCATGCCCGCCTCGGCCATGCGCGCGGCCATGGCCCGGCCCTGATCGCGCAGCGGATCGAGCCCGGCGGTGAGGATCACTGTGGCAGGCAGATCGGCCGGCAGCGGGTGGAGCAGCGGCGAGGCCTCAGGGCCGGCCGCCATGCCGTCGCCCGGCAGATAATCCGCCGCAAATCGCGCGAGCAGCCGCGCATCGAGAATGAAGCCTTCGCCAAACGCCTTGTAGGAGCCCCTATCGGGCGCTGTGCAATCGAGCCAGGGATAGATCAGCAGCTGCGCCTTGACGGCCTCGGAGCCGAGTACCGTGGCCACATGCAGCGCCAGATTGCCGCCTGCGCTATCGCCTGCCGTGCCAAGGCCGGTGACCGGTGCTTCCAGTTCGGCAGGGCTGCCCAGCACAAACCGCGCCGCCGCCACACAATCATCATGCCCGGCGGGGAAGGGCGCTTCCGGCCCCATCCGATAGTCCACTGCCACCACGCGCAGCCCGGTGATCGCTGCGATAGTGGTGCAGACGGGGTGGTGGGTTTCCAGATCGCCGATCACCCAGCCGCCGCCGTGCATATAGAGGATGACGGGGCCAGCAGCCGCTTCACCCGGGAAATAGGCGCGCAAGGTGCAGCCAGCCCCGGCCAGATCCTTCCAGCGGACACTCGCTTCGGGGGGCGTATCGAACAGGGCGCCCATCTGGAGATAGGTCGCGCGCATGTCTGCGGCAGACATATCGGCCAGGTGCGGGCCGCCTTGTTCGGCAATTCCGGCCAGAACGGCTGCGGTTTCCGGCAAGACAAACGGTTGTTCCATCACAGGGCTCCTGCCTTCGGTAAATGCGGGAATGGCATGAAGCACGCACAGGCAAAAGCGGCAGCAAATGATTGCCGCGGAAAGGCCCGAACCGGGTTTACGCTAAGTGCCTGCAAAGTAACAAGAACTCCGGGATCTTCATGCATATGTCGAGAAAGCTAGGCGAAGTGGTGTCTCCGCACCATGACGCTGCGCGCCAAGTTATTGACGGATGTGGCCAGCGACCGCTACGCTGCCCCCCAAAGG
Organism: Novosphingobium sp.; assembly: GCA_027490345.1. GTDB lineage: Bacteria > Pseudomonadota > Alphaproteobacteria > Sphingomonadales > Sphingomonadaceae > Novosphingobium. The sequence goes on along the minus strand of JAIXYF010000250.1, from coordinate 15,927 downwards.
CAGCATAACAATAATCAGGAGGGGATGGGGCATGGACTCCAATGCACTCTACGCACCGTTGCCGGATCTCAGCGCGCGGATCATGCGCAGTGCTCTGGTAAGCGAAACCAGGGTCGATTGGGATGATTTCTGCCGCACCAGCCAGATCCGGCCTGTGCGGTTCGATGGCCAGTCGGGCGAACTGCTCGCGCAGGAAGAAATGCAGCTGCAGAAATCCTTTGCCGCCTGCACTGCCAATGCGCGCACGATCTGGTTCGATGTCGGCTTGCGGTATCGCGCGATCAAGTATGGCGAGCTTGGCCTTGCGATGTTGACCGCGCGCACGCTGGGGGAAGCGTTGCAGATCGCCTGCCGCTGCCAGTCGCTGACGTATTCGCTGATCAACTACCGCTATGCTGCAGCCCCCAACGGCGCCTTCGCGCTGATCGGCAGCTGCGGCACGCTGGCCGCGGCGCTGCACGAATTCACGCACTACCGCGATCTTGGCGCGATCCGTACGCTGATTGCCGATATCATGGGCGGCGAACTGCCGCTGGAGCGGGTCACGCTCACTACACCGCCCCCGCCGGATTGGGAACGGCAGCGGCGCTACTTTCCCTGCCCGGTGCAATTCAACGCCGCAGAGACCCAGTGGGTGTTCAAGCCCGGTGCGGCCAATCTGCCGTTGCCGCTGGCCGATAGCGATCTGGTCACGATCTACAGTTCGCGCTGCGATTTGATGCTACGCCGCGCGCAGACAGACGGCACGATCAAGGGCCGGCTGGCCGCGCGCCTCAATCGCAGTGACCGCGAGTTTCCGACAGCGGGTGAGGCGGCGCGGATGCTGGCCTTGTCCGAGCGGACGCTGCATCGGCGGCTGGCCGAAGAGGGCACGCGCTTTTCGGCCATGATCGACGAAGCGCGCTATGCCCGCGCGCGCGAACTGCTGATGGATGGCCACATGGCGATCGAACAGATCGCGGTGGCGGTAGGTTTTGCCGAACCGTCCAGTTTCTCCCGCGCGTTCAAGCGCTGGTCGGGCATGGGCGCGCTCGAATATCGGCGGCAGGCCCAGACCCGGAACACCAGTTCCGGTTGAAGCCTGCCGCGCGCTCGTTCAGCTATACGAGAATTCTGCGCCTTCCAGATCGATGGCGGGGATATCCACCGCCTCGCGCCAGTAATCCTGCGTATGGCGCCACTCGGGCTGGTCGCCCAGCCGCTTGGGCAGCTTGTCCATATCACGCACCAGATAGCTGGGGTTGAAGTTGTCGTCCTCGATCCACGGCATCAGCGGCTCGGCCGAAAGCGCCGGCGGGATCACGATGTTGACTTCTTGTGCGCCCTTTTCGTCCATGTGGCGCAGCATCCGGCACACGAAATCGCCCAGCAGATCGACCCGCAGCGTCCACGCCGCGCGGAAATAGCCGAACACCCACACCATGTTGGGCACGCCTTCGAACATCATCCCGCGATAGGTCGCCTTCTCCGACCAGTCGACCACCTTGCCGTCCACTTCGAACTCGATGCCGCCCATCATCAGCAGGTTGAAGCCGGTGGCCGCCATTACGATGTCGGCCTTCAGCTCGTCGCCCGAGGCCAGCTTGATACCATCGGCGGTGAAGTGGTCGATGGTGTCAGTGATCGCGGTCACCTTGCCGTCGCGGATACGCTCGAACATGTCGCCATCGGGGATGAACGCCAGCCGCTGCTGCCACGGGCGGTAACGCGGGGTGAAGTGCGGCTCGAACTCGAAGTCCGGCCCGGCATACTGGCGGATCAGTTCCTTCAGTTCGTCGAACACCAGATCCGGCTCCTCGCGCGCCCTGCGGTCGAGCATCTTGAGGTTGTGCAGGTAATCAAGCCGGACGCAGCGGTGCACGGTATCCTCGTCCACGCCGATTTCGCGCAGCCGGTCCGCCAGATCGCTGCGGTTGGGATAGCAGTAGAAATACGTGGGCGAGCGCTGCAGCATGGTTACGTGCTTGGCCTTGTCGGCCAGCACAGGGATCACGGTTGCGGCGGTCGCGCCCGAACCGATGACGACGACGTCCTTGCCGGAATAGTCGACGCTGTCATCCCACTTCTGCGCGTGGATGAGCTGGCCCTTGTAGTCGGCCATGCCCGCCCAATCAGGCAGGTAGGGATTGTGGTGATCGTAGTAGCCCTGGCACATCCACAGGAACGTGGCGCGGTAGGTCGGGCCTGCGCTGCCATCGGCCCGCTTCGTTTCCACGGTCCAGCGCTTGTCGGCGGTGGACCATGAGCAGCGCGTGATCAGCGTGCCGAAGCGGATCGCTTGATCGAGATCGTTTTCGGCCAGAACATCGCGCAGATACTTGCGGATTTCCTCGGCCGTGGCGATCGGCGGGCCGACCCACGGCTTGAAGCGGTAGCCGAACGTGTAGAGGTCGGAGTCCGAACGCACGCCGGGATACTTGTGCGTGTCCCACGTCCCGCCGATGTTCTCCTTGGCTTCAAGGATCGCGAAGGTCTTGTCGGGGTTCTGGGTCTTGAGGTGATAGGCGCTGCCAATGCCGGAAATCCCGGCCCCGACGATCAGGACATCGAAATCCTGCGTTGCGGCGCGCGCATCCTGCTGCGGCTTTTCCATTACTTCGGTCACATCCCGCTCCACTCTGGTCTGCTGGTTGCCGGGGGCTTGCCCGGCGTGATTGCAGCCTCGAATGTCACCAAGGATGGGCCGCGATGCAACGTCGCCAGCCGCCAACAAACTGGCCGCGTTCGCCATTTGCACGGCGCGCGGAACAATGGCCGGCGCGCGGCCGACCCTTATTCCCTGTCATTGCACTGGCTGCGCTCTCAGAGCCCAGCGCCAGCGCGGATTTCCTCGATCAGTTCGAAGTGGAACGCCAGCATCCGGTCATCGGGTTGCTGCGGTCCGAAGAAGTCCATCTCGGGATCGACCACTTCGGTCCGCACGCCCGCCAGCGCCTCGATCAGCGAATGGCCACAAAACGGCACATAGGCTTCAGAATAACCGCCTTCATGCACCACCGCGAGGCGGCCGCCGCATAGCTCGTCGGCCACCGCGATCATGCGTTCGGTCATCGCGCGGTAGCTTTCCGAATGAAGCATCTGGCGTGCCAGCGGATCGGCGGCATTGGCATCAAGGCCGCTGGCAATCACGATCAGATCAGGCTGGTAGCGCTGCAGCGCCGGGATCACTACGCGGTCCAGCGCGCGCAGATAGGTCTCGTGCCCGCTGCCTGCAGGTAGCGGAACGTTGAGATTGGCGCCGAGGCCCGCCCCTTCGCCGCGATCGTCATGGCCGCTGTAGCCCGGCGGGAAGCAGCGGTCCTGATGGATCGAGATCGTCAGCACATCGCCCCGGTCATAGAAGATGCTCTGCGTGCCGTTGCCGTGGTGAACGTCCCAATCGACCACCGCGACTTTGCCAAGCCCGTGCTTCGCCTTCGCCGCATCGATGGCGATGGGAATGTTGGCCAGGAGGCAGAACCCCATCGGCTGATCGGCCAGGCAGTGGTGCCCGGCCGGACGGCACAGCGCATAGGCATTGCGCGCGCGGCCCGTCACGACGGCGTCCACCGCTTCGATGGCAAGCCCGGCCGAAAGCGTCGCCAGTTCGAACCCGCCCTTGCTGAAGGGGGCAAACAGGCCAAGCTCGCCGCCGCCTGCGTCGCTCACGCGCTTAAATTCATTGATGTAGCTGGCCGGATGGATGCGCAGCAGATCCTCGCGCGTGGCCGGGGAGGCGCTGCGCATTTCGAGATGCTGATCAAGCCCGGACGCGCGCACCAGATTGAGCAGCCGGCGCTTCGAGGCCGGGGTATCCGCCCCATAGCTGCCCGAAGGCGGCTCAACCCAATCGCCGATCGGAAAAAACAGCGCTTGCACCCCCGTGCAGTGCCAGAATGTGCGCTCGTCAGTCAGAAACAGGGTGGCATCGCTCATATCATGTCTCTCCCTTCGGATGCTGTGTGCACCTCTTTGCGAAGCTATATGCGCCCTGCGCGCTTTGTAATGTCCTATATCCTGCGGCGCGGGCGTTGGGTTGCGCTCATGGCTCGGTCGGCAATGTCGTCCAGCCCAGCGCCGGAATCGTGATCGAACGGCGGCCCGAAAGATCGGTGCGCGCCACGATGATGTCGCGCTCTTCCATATAGCTCAGCACGCGCCGCGCGCGGCCGAGCGAGCTGGTGCCATAGACTTGCGCCAATTCCTGATCGCTGGGGCAGGGGCGCCCTTCGCTGGCGGCGCGGGCGATGAGGAGGAAGGCGCCCAGCATGTCGTCGGGCACCTTGCGGCCTGCTTCCAGCGCGGGCGCCCATTCGTCGTCGAGGCTTTCGAAAATGCCGGCGCGGGCGGCGGCAAGGCGGCGGGTGAAGCCTGCCAGATCGAGCGGTGCCTGCCGCAGGCCCAGCATCCGGCAGCGCACCTGAAAGTCCTGAAACAGCACCGCGGTTGTCTTGCCCGCCGCATCATCATCGGATGCCAGCGCGCGCAGGGCCGCAGTCATCACCGGCTCGGGATCGACCGGTTCGCTTGGCTCTGGTGCTTCTGCCATGGCGGGCAGGCGGGCAAGCTCTTCCAGCACGGTGGTGGCAGGCTGGGGGCGGGGTGCGGGCGCAGGCGCTGCCATCACCGGCTCATCCATCATGCCCGCAAACAGAAACTGGCGCATATCGGGCGCAGGCGCATCGGGCAGCGGCACCAGCACCGGGCTGCTGCTGCGCGCAGAGGTTTCCACCGCGCCGATCCGCAGCGTGATCGGCCGCCGCGCAATCGCCGGGCCAAGGCCCAGAAACGTGCCGCGCGCCAGATCGCGGATGGTTTCGGCCTGCCGCCGCTCCATCCCCAGCAGGTCTGCCGCGCGCGCCATGTCGATATCGAGGAACGTGCGGCCCATCAGGAAGTTGCTGGCCTCTGCCGCCACGTTCTTGGAAAGCTTGGCGAGGCGCTGGGTGGCGATGATCCCGGCCAGCCCGCGCTTGCGCCCGCGCGACATGAGGTTGGTCATCGCCCCAAGCGATGCGCGGCGCACTTCTTCGATCACTTCGGCCCCGGCGGCAGGGGCAAAGATCTGGGCCTCGTCCACCACCACCAGTGCTGGGAACCAGTGTTCGCGCGGGGCATCGAACAGCCCGGACAGAAACGCGGCAGCGCAGCGCATCTGGCCTTCCATCTCCAGCCCTTCCAGGCTCAGCACCACCGAGGTGCGATGTTCGCGGCAGCGGCGGGCAAAATGCGCGATCTCGGCGACGGAATATTCAACCGCTTCAATCGAGACATGGCCATAAGGGCCTGAAAGCGTGACGAAATCACCTTCGGGATCGATGATGATCTGCTGCACCTGGCCTGCGCTCTTCTCCAGCATTCGGCGCAACAGGTGCGATTTGCCCGAGCCCGAATTGCCCTGCACCAGCAGGCGCGTGGCCAGAAGTTCTTCAAGGTCAACCAGCGCCGGGGCGCCGCTGCCATCGAATCCCATATCGATCTTGAGTGTCATCCTGCGCCGCATGGCCCGTTTGCGCGCGCCCTGCTACCTGAAAACGTCACCTGAAAGACATCTGATACCTGGGCACAGGCGCAATCAGAGCGCTTCCGCCGCTGCCAGCGGCAGTTCGCAATAGAATGCCGCGCCGTGTCGCCACACCGGATCAAGCCCCACGCTGCCGCCCATCAGTTCGGCCATGCGGCGCGAGGAGGGCAGTCCAAGACCCACGCCTTTCTGTCCCACCGGATCGCTGCTGGCCGGTTTGATATCATCGAACAGGCTGGTAGCCAGCGCGCTGGTAATGCCCCGGCCATTGTCCACCACATAGATCCGCACGCGCCCGCCGCGCTGGCGCGCGCCCACCAGAATGCGGCTGCCGCGCGAATGGCGCATGGCATTGTGGAGGAAGTTGCGCAGGATCCGCGCCAGCAGCGCCGGGTCTGCCGTCACCGCAAGGCGGCTTGGCACATGACTGATTTCAAAGGCGCTGACAGCGGCAATTTCGGCCACTTCGGTGGATACGCGCGGGATGATCGTGGCTAGCGGCGTGCGCGCCGTATTGGGCTGGATCATCCCGCCATCGAGCCGCAGATGTTCAAGCAATTGATCGAGCAGTCCGGCGGCTTCGGCAAAGGCAAGGCGGGCGTTGACCACCGTGGCATCGCCCGCAGCCGATTGGCGCGCAGCGATCCGGTTGAAAAACAGCGCGGCGGCTTGCAGCGGCTGGCGCAGATCGTGGGTGGCAGCAGCGATGAAGCGTGTCTTGGCCTGCCGGGCTTCGGTGGCGGCGGCCAGCGCGGCGGCCAGATCAGCCGAAATTGCCTCAGCCGCAAGCCGGGCTGCAATGGCAGAGCGGATCGCCACTTTCAGCGTGGCCGCCACCCCGATCATCAGCGCGCCGAACGCCACCAGAAACAGCGCGAGACCGACCGAATACGGCCCCGGCGCCATCACGAAGAACAACGCGGCCGAACCGAAAATCGAAACCACGCCAAACAGGATCGTGCCCAGCGATTCTGCCGTGGAGATGACCTGGCCCGACACGCAAGCGGCATAGAACACCACCATCAGCAGCCGCAGCGGTTCGGACGCGTAGGGCAGCAGCAGCCACACGCTGGCCGCCACCGTGGTATCAAACAGGATCGCGGCAAACTTGCCGAGCGGCGACCACACTTTCATGATTTCGGCATCATCGGGCCGCCGCACCAGCACCGCCACCGGCAGCGCCACCATCACCATGATCGCGGCGATGACCATGCCGGTCCATGTCCACAAGCGCGCGGGCGGGACGATATCGGCAAACAGCATGTGCACATAAGCCAGCGTGCCCGCGATCAGCAGGGTGAAGGCCCCGGCCACGTTGAATTCGATCCGCGATTCCGCCGCACGGATGCGGATATGTTCAGCCGGATCGTCAGGTGGGGGCGCCGTGTTCACACCGTCCTACATCGCGGGCAATCTGGCGTTTGCCAAGCCTGCATCCGGCTCGGCCATCCGGTTCGGCCATATGGGTGAAGCCAGTCTGCCCCCGCGCGGGCAGTGTGACATCCGAACTTTGGCAGGAGCAGGCACATGGGCCTAGGCAGTCGTACCTCGGGGATGCTGGCAGCATGCGCAGCGGTGATCGCTGTGGCCGGCATGGCCACGATGACCACCGCGCAGGTCAGCCGCACCATGGCGATTACCGTGATCGATGCGGGCGGCGTGCCGGTGGTCAATGCGCTGGTCTGCGCGGGCACAGTGGCGGATCGCGCGGTGCTGGGCGCTGCGCGCACCAATGCCACTGGCACCGCCTCGCTCACGATCCCGGCCGCCACCAGCGGTTCGGTGCTGATCACTGGCGGCACGTCCGGCGCAGGCAGTGCTTTGAACATCTCGGCCATGTTGGGCTTCTTCACGCTGCGCCTGCCCGCCAGCGGCGGCCCGGTCTGCCCCGCCACCTCGCAGCTCTCCACCGCGCCTGGCCAGTTTACCGTGCCGCGCGCTGCCATTGATCGGGCGCTTGCCGGGGCAGCGGCGCGGCCGATCGGGCAGGGCGTGGGCGCGATCAATCTGGGCTACAAGTGCCTTGGCGCGGCGGGTCAGAACTGCGGGGATCGATCGAAGGGCGAAATCTCGACCTGCGTACCCGAGACCGGCACATGCCTGATCAACGCGGGAAGCTGGCTGCACGACGAATGCTGCGTGCGCAATCCCGAAGGCGGGATGTGCGATGGCAAGATGGAAGAAACGGTCACACAAGTCGTGCCGGGCGGATCACAAGTGTGCCACGGCGAATTCAACAAGGCCGTATCCCGGCTCGGCACGCCCTTCACATGGCTGCGCCGGGTCGATTTTTCGGCGCGCAACACCACGGGCATCGTCGATCACGCGGCCTACTGCGCGCCTGCAGGCACGCTGGTCGATAGCGCGGCGGGCGAACAGCGCTTCTGCTGCAGCCGCCGTGCGCGCCTGCCGGCATCGCGCGAAATCAACCAGCTGGCTGATCGGCTGCGCGGGCAAGTGCCAGTTGCCGCCATCCGCGTCTGCATCTGATCCTTTCCGAAAGAGCTGCCATGTCTCCCATTCTCCTTGCCGCCGCGCTGCTTGCAACTCCGGTGTGTGCGCAGCCCAGCCATGATCGGCTGATCGTCCAGCCCGGCCGCGATGTCTGCGGCGCGGCGCTCGATGGCCGGGGCTTGCCGCGTGTGCCTGGCTTCCTGCCTACCGCCTGTGCCGATCCGCGCGCCGCCTATCGCATCGATGGCGCGCGTCAGGCCGATGTCTGCGTGCGGCCCGAAGGCGCGCGGGCATGATGCGCCGCCTGCCTTTTCTGCTGTGCTGCACCGCGCTGGTCGGCGGCTGCGGCGCAGGCAGCGCTGCGCGGGTCGAAAGTGCCCCGCCGCCCGCCAGCCCGCTGGACGAGGCTGCCTTGCGCCAGCGCGGCCTGGCTGCACTCGATGCCGGGGAAACCAAGCCCGCCATCGCCGCCTTCACCGAACTCACTGCGCGCCGCCCACGCGATCCGGCCAGCCAGACCTTGCTGGCGCTGGCTTATCAGCGCGCGGGCAGCACCGATCCCGAAGCGACCGAGCTGGCGCTGGCGGGCTATGATCTGGCGCTGAAGGCCGAACCGGGCAGCTTCTGGGCTGCCGCGCTGGCGGGGCGCGCTGCGTTTGATCGCGGGCGCTATGATGAAGCGGCGCGCCGCTTTGCCCAGGCCGTTGCGGCGCGGCCCGATCATCCCGAAGCGCTGCTGGCACTGGCTGCAGCGGCCTATCGCAGCGGTGATGCGGCGCTGGCGGCGGCGGCGGCAGGGCGCGCGGCTGAACTCACGCCCGATCCTGCGGCCAAGGCCGCCGCGCTGCGCCAGGCCGCGCTGGCCGAAGCGGCGGCGGGCGATGCGCCGCGCGGCGCGCAGCGGCTGGCCGCGCTGGCCGCGCTCGATCCGGCCGGGGCGGCGGCGGTCAATCCCCGCCTGCAGCAGCTGGTGCAGACCGCAGCCATCGATCAGGCCCCGGCGCAAAGCACGCCCGAGGCCGCTGCCGCGCCGTCACAGATCTCGGTCGATGTTGCCATCGTGCTCGCGCAAAACACCGCGCGCGAACGCATCGGCATGAATTTGCTGGATGGTTTGCGCCTGCAATACGGCAACACGCGCAGCGATACCCGCCAGATCATCAGCGGCGAAATCCGCAGCGACAGCAGCCAGCGCGTGATTACCGAGACGATTACGCTGCCGCAGCTGACCTACAACATCAACATGTTCAACCGTGCGGGCCAGTTCTATCAGGTCGTCGCCCGGCCCAGCCTGACTGCGTATCGCGGCGAAATGAGCGAGTTCTTCGTCGGCCGCACGCTCAAGGTCGCGGTCAACGGGGTCAATGCTGCGCAGCTGGAGCAGATCGATATCGGGATCGAGCTGAAGGTCACGCCGATCGAGATCACCCCCGATGGCGCGCGGGTGCGGATCGAGACGGGGCGCTCGTTCCTCACCAGCGACGGGGCCGGCACCTTCAACGAAGCGCTCACCACGTTTCGCCAGCGCGTTGCCGCCACGGCGGAGATTCGCTTCGGGGAAACGCTGGTGCTTTCGGGCCTTTCGGAAAGCGTGGACGATGCCACTTTTTCCAAGACCCCGCTACTGGGCGATCTGCCGCTGGCTGGTTCGCTGTTCAACGAACGCGGCAAGAATTCGCGCCGCGATTCGGTGCTGATCCTCGTCACGCCCGCGCGTCCGGCAGCGCTGCCCGGCAGGCCCTGGGCGCGGGCCGAGGCAGTTGAGCGGCTGGTCAAGCTGTGGACTCAGATTGTCGATCCCTCGTCAAATGGCGTGGATGCCGCCGCGCGGCTTTCCCGCATGCGCCTGTTCACGCGCATGGCGCCGGGCGATTCCCCGCTGGCCTGGCCCGATCCGGGCAAGCTGAACGAACGCATGCTGGGCGATCTGCTCGGCCCCGGTGGCTATTGAGCGGGGCCTAAACCAGCCCCAGTTCGCGCGCGCGCGTGGCCGCCTCGGTGCGGTTGCTCGCGCCCACCACCGCGATGATATGCGCGATATGCGTCTTCACCGTGGAGGGCGAAAGCCCCAGCAACTGGGCGATTTCCTTGTTGGCCCGCCCGCGCGCCATCTGATCGAGCACATCGCGCTGGCGGGCGCTGAGCCGCCCCAGCGGGGCCTCGATCGGCGGCGCGGATGGCGCTGCAGCCGCCGTGGCCACCGGGACCGGGGTTGCGCCCAGCTCTCCCAAGCCCTGCGCTGCCAGTTCGGCCACGCGCGCGGGCAGATAGCGCCCGCCAGCCATCACCAGCCGGATCGCGGCTTCGACCACCCCCGGTTCGACCGACTTGGGCACGAAGCCATCCACGCCCAGCGCCAGAACGGCCAGCAGATCGGCATCGCTGTCCGATCCCGTCAGCACCACGATCTTCATGCCCGGCGCGCGTTCGCGCAAGCCTTCCAGCCCGTCGATCCCGCCGATCCCCGGCATATGCAGGTCCACGACGGCTAGCACGATATCGCGGCGCTCTTCGGCATGGGCCCAGGCTTCGGCAAAGTTGGTCGCGGTCAGCACCGGTTCGCCGACGATATCCTCCAGCACCAGCGCCAGTGCCGATCGCACAAGCGGATGATCGTCGCATGCCAACGCCGCCAAGATAGCCCCCCAATTAAACCCCGAGCCAAGGCTAATCCAAATGGCGAGCTGGCTCCAGTGCGAATAGGTCGTTCTGCAGAGACTGCGGCACCGGTGGCCGAGCCATGCGGCCTAGCCAAGTGGGCGATGCCGGCCCGCGCGGCCTGCGTTACCCCTGTGGCTATCCGGCGCGGCAGGCGCGCTGGAATCCAAAGCGGGCCGGGGGCTTGGCAGGAGAACACGCATGAAACGCACATCGATACACACCCTTGGCTCGCTGGCACCCGGCCTCGCGCTGGTGCTGGCGGCAACACCGGCTCTGGCGCAGATATCGCCCACGCTCGCGCCCATCCAGTCGCCCGTCAGCGGCGCGATTGCGGCCGCTACTGAAGTGCGCGAGGCCGCGGTCCGCGAAGTTTACGGGGTGGACAACGCCAGCGGCTGCGATCTGCTGCTGCCTGCCGGAGAGGCGAGCCCGGTCTTGTTCCGCCGCGCGAGTGCGGGCACCGCGCGCATGGAGATCTTCACTGGCGATACGGGTCTTGTCCTTGTCGGCCGCGATCTGGCTCTGCTCAGAAGCGCCACCTTGCGCATCGCTGGCGGCGCAGCGATTTCGGGCACGATCATGCGCCGCCGTCTGGCGGGCAGCCAATGCGGCGAGACCGCTGGCAATGGTGCGGGCGTGGCTGTGCTGCGCTTCGCCATTCCGGCACTCACCGCCGCCACCAGTGCCACCATCACGATGCGCACGCGCCGCCAGTATCCGCCATCGGCCTTCGCGCTCACGCCGTGCGATCCCAAAGCCATCGGCGCAGCGCTGGAAGGCGGGCTGGAGCGGTTTGCCCACTGCTTCCCCGATACCGAATTCGATGTGGCCTCGATCCCGGTCACGCTCGTGCCGCGACCGCGCATCACGTCGCTGACGGCGGGCAGCGAAACCGATGGGGCAGGCAGCTTCCGCATCGTCAACGGGCAGATCCCCCTGCTGGGCGCGTTGATCGGCACCGGCCTTGCGCGGATGAACGCGCTGCGCCGCGAGGATCTTCCCGGTTCGGCCCCGGGCATGAGCGCGCACAGCTTTACGCTCGGTTCGGCGCGCCCCACCTTCATGCTCACCTGGTTCAATCCCGTGGCGGGCCAGACCGCGAGCGGCAAGGTGCGCGGATCGGTGCCGATGCTGCGCTTCCCGCGTAATAGCGGCGGCGGCATCAATGCGGCACGCAATTTCGTGGATACCGCATGGGCGGGCGGCGCCGCCGATGGCCTGCGCAGCATGGGTGAGGGCCGCTATGCCATCACCGCGCTCGCCGCGACAGGCGGGACAACGGGAGGTGGAACCACAACCCCGCCTGCCACCACGATCACGATCAAGGCGTTCGATCCGGGCAACATTCTGTTCAATGCGGGCGGCGGCACCACCACTGTGGAGAACACTGGCGTTTCCGCCACGATGACCGGCCTTGCCAGCGAAAGCTGGTGCGCCACGGTGCCGCAGCCTGCGTTTGGCCCGGGCGGCACGCGCGTGGTGGCGCAGGGCATCGCCAATCTGCCCGCGATCCGCTGGGGCGTGCGCAACGAAGGAACCACAGCCTTCAACGGCTCGATCACCGCCGAACTGCGCTTGCGCGGCCGCGTGGTCGATACGCTGACCTTCACCGGCGCGCTGCCTGCGGGCGGCACGCAAGTGAAGAGCTTTGCCCGCCTCACGAGCCAGGTCACCGTGGCGCGCGAAAGCCTTGGCCCCAAGTGCTTCTATGTCGGCAACCCCAGCGATCCCGTGCTGGAAAACAGCGCTTATGACGTGAAGGTGATCACGCCCGCCGCGCACACGAAGACGCTGGTCTCGCTGCCCTGATTCCCCGGCGATGGCACCAGAGAGGCCTGCCTGCCGCTTGCGGTGGGCAGGCCTTCGTGTGCACGGCCCCAAAAGTGAGAGTATCCGCAAACTCCGCGCTGCGTCAGCTTTGCTCTCCGGGAGAGGCTGGAAGGCGCGATGACAACAATGACCGATCCATACGTCTACGTCGTGATCGTCAGCGCGCTGGCGCTGCTGGCCTATTACTTCACGCTGCTCATGGCAGGCCTTGCGCGGGGGCGTTTCAAAATCCCGGTGCCCTCGCACAATGGGCCGGAGGAATACGAACGCTATGTCCGCGCGCACCAGAACACGCTGGAGCACCTCGTGCTGTTCCTGCCGGGAATGTGGCTCTTCGCCTATGTGGTGAGCCCGTATTGGGCTGCCGGGATTGGCGCGATTTGGCCCTTCATGCGCGTGCTCTACGCGCGCGGCTATCACCGGGCGGCGGAGAAGCGGCTGATCCCGCTCTATATCTCGATGCCGCCGATTTACACATTCGTGCTCGGCTCGCTCATCGGCGGGATCGTGCGCGTGGCACAGGGAGCCTGAGGCATGGCGGACTATGATCTGGTTATCCGGGGCGGCACCATCGCCGATGGCAGCGGCGGCGATCTGATCGACGGCGATCTGGCCATCACCGCCGGGCGCATTGCCGCCATCGGCGCGTTCAGCGGGCGCGGCGCGGATGAGATCAACGCCAAGGGGCGGATCGTCACCCCCGGCTTCATTGACGTCCACACGCATTATGATGGCCAGTGCATCTGGGCCGAGGAACTCTCGCCGTCCTCCGCCCACGGCGTGACGGCAGCGGTCATGGGCAATTGCGGCGTCGGCTTCGCGCCGTGCCGCAAGGCCGATCACGATATGCTGATCAACGTGATGGAGGGCGTGGAGGACATCCCCGGCGTGGTGATGACCGAAGGCCTGGACTGGGACTGGGAAACCTTCCCCGAATACCTCGACAAGGTCGCCGCCCAGAAGCGCGACATCGATGTGGCCGCCTATCTCCCGCACTCGCCCTTGCGCGTCTATGCGATGGGTCAGCGCGGCGCCGCGCGCGAGGCGGCGAGCGAGGATGACCTCGCGCTGATGCGCCGCCTCACGGCAGAAGCCATGCGCGCCGGGGCCATCGGCTTTGCCACCTCGCGCCTGTCGATCCACAAGACCGCCGATGGCGGCGCGATCCCCACCTTCGATGCTGATATTGCCGAACTTGAGGCGATCACGCGCGGCATGGGCGATGTGGGCGCGGGCACGTTTCAGGTCGTGCTCGATGCCTTTGTCGGGTGGGACAAGGAATACCGCGTGATCGAGCGGGTGATCGCCGCCAGCGGCCGCCCCGCCACCTTCACGCTCGCATCGGGCAACGATACCGCGCCGCGCTGGCGCCGCGTGCTGGAAATGCTGGAGAAGACCAACGCGGCGGGCGGCACGGCCCACGCGCAAGTCATGCCGCGCCCCATCGGCCTGATCGCGGGGCTGGAGCTGACGGTGCACCCCTTCGTGCTCTGCCCCAGCTGGAGCAAGATCGCGCACCTTCCGATCCCCGAACAAGTCGCTGCGATGCGCGATCCCGCCTTGCGTGAGGCGCTGCTGAGCGAAGACTTCGCCCCCGGCCATCCGTTCAACGCTCTCGCGCGCAACTGGCGCTGGCTGTTCCCGCTCGACAATCCGCCGGACTATGCGCCGCCTGCGCACCTCAGCATGGAGGGCCAGGCCGCCGCGCGTGGCTGCACCCCGCAGGAAGTGGCCTATGACCGCCTGCTCGAAACCGAAGGGCGCGGCCTGTTCCTCGCCGCACTCGGCAATTACGAGAACGCCTCGCTCGCCAGCGCGCACGAGATGCTGAAGCACCCTTATTGCGTCCCCGGCCTCGGCGATGGCGGCGCGCATTATGGCGCGATCTGCGATGCGAGCTATTCGACCTACCTGCTCACCCAGTTCGTGAAGGGGGAGGGGCCGCTGAAGCTCGATCTGGCCGAAGCCGTCCACATGCTCAGCCGCAAGGCCGCGCGCGCGGTCGGCCTGCATGATCGCGGCCTGCTGGCCGTGGGCGAACGCGCCGACCTTAACGTGATCGACCTCGATGGCCTCTCGCTCCACCTCCCCGAAGTGGTGCGCGATCTCCCCGCAGGCGGCCGCCGCCTCCACCAGCGCGCGAGCGGCTACGAGGCGACGGTGGTGGCGGGCGAAGTGATCCGCAGGTTCGATCAATCGACCGGCGCGCGACCCGGCAAGCTGATCCGGGGGGCGGGGTACAGGTCAGCGGCTTAGGCGGCGCGGGGGAGTCGGGCGGTTAGTAGCGCGGCTGATATTGGTGGGGAGCTGTCATCTCTGCAAACACCCTGTCCGTCGCCCCGTGCTTGACACGGGGCTTGGCTTCCTTCGCAACCTCGCGTTTGGCATGAAGGCGCGATGGCAAAAGGCGGCTGGGTCTACATCATGGCAAACCGCTATCGCGGCGGAACCTATGTCGGCGTCACCTCCGATCTGATCCGGCGCGTGTGGCAGCACCGCGAGGGTGATGGATCAATCCATGTCCGGGACTTCGACAAGACCATGCTGGTTTATGCGGAACGGCACGAGGAAATCGAACCGGCCATCGCACGGGAAAAGCGCGTCAAAAAATGGCGCCGTGAATGGAAATTCGCGCTGATTGAGGCGGACAATCCCGATTGGCTTGACCTGTGGGAGCTGTGGTATCCGGCAGGTGCAATGCCGAGCGGTAAGGCCGAAAGGTAGCCAAGCCCCGTGTCAAGCACGGGGCGACGGTGGGTTTTAGGTGGCGATTTGGTGAGCTGTGATGGCTGGAAGTGGTGGGAAGCGGACTTGCAGCTGGCAGCCAGAACGATTGGCCTAGCTGCCGTTCTCAACCTGCCCATAACGTATGCCGTGAGGCTCCTTTGCCGTGGCCCGAACTCGGCCCTGTCCTAAATATAAAAGGTAGCAATTACCTGCTAAGGAGTAGTTCCGAGCCATTGCGCTGCTTGGGCAGGCATTTTCGAGACGACGAATATCACTATCCGACAGCGAGTAGGATCGCGCTCCGTCTCTTAGACGAACACCCTTCAAGTCTTGTATCCAATGCGCCATAGCGAGCGGCATTGCTCCATTCGCTGGCACCAGGATTGGATTGGACCAATGGTCGTAATCTTTATGCAAATACTGCACCGACACATTGGTCCGGGTCGGATTGGCCACGATGGTAGGCCAAGCGTCACACCCGGCGAGTAGCAGCAGAAGCAGGAGTATCATCAACCGCATCTGGTAAGCCTATGAGCGACGGATTTTGTCCGCAAGTGGGCGAAAGACGCCGCATTAAAAGGGTCAGCGCCGAAGAACCTCCCGCCGGTTGCCAATCCGCACGACGGCAAATCGCAATCACCGAAACGTTTTCGCTGTCCTACACGGCCTCGTCTTGTCATGATCGCCGTGAAGGTCTTTGACATCGTCGGCTGAACGCATGAACGCCTTGAGGTGTCACTTTGTCACCCTAG